>JBFKSL010000116.1:0-10157 GCA_041626995.1 Ketobacter sp.
AATGTCATCTTGATGTGTATATTTCGATAGTAGCACCATATAGGCAGCTAGCGTTGTCATATAAAGACTTGCGCCAGACTTCCTGCTCAGCTGTTTTAGGCGGTTTGTTAAACTAGTGCTTATTTCAAAATTTTGGACATTACCAGAAAATCCGGTTTCTGCTGAACGGCGATAGCTGGTTGGCAAATTTAAAATTTCCACCCCGGCTAAATTATCCCGCCAGAAGGAAACCTGTCTCTCCAGCTCATCATCCACCAACCAGTTACGCTGCCAGCTGGCGAAATCGGCATACTGAATAACAAGATCCGGTAATGGTGATACACGATTATGAGAGTACGCATCATAAAGTACGCCTAATTCACGCATCAACACACCGTTAGACCAACCATCAGAAACGATATGATGCATGTTAACCAGCAAAACATTTTCGTCTTTAGATAGTTTGATCAACTCTACATAAAATAACGGCCCTTGCGCTAAATCAAATACATGCCGGTATAACGCATCTACGTGTTGTTCAACCAGCGTCTGCTGTTTATTCGGTTCAACTGAAATCAAATCTATTTGTTTCAGAGCCCAACTGCTTGCAGAATCCATCTTCTGATAAGGCGTGTCGTCAGTAGCAATCATTCGACTACGAAGCACACTGTGGCGATGAACGATTTCAGTAAGGGATTGCTCTAAAGCCTGACAATTTAAGGCGCCCTTAAGAACAAAAGCTCCCGGCATGTTGTAGGCGGTACTTTGTGGATCAAGCTGCTGGAGAAACCATAATCTTTGTTGCCCATAAGACAAGGGTAAGGGCTGATTATGATCAACTGGCTCTATATCAGGAATGTGCAGCGTTTGTTGAGCCCGTGCAATGGCGTTGGTAAACTCCGCTATTGTTGGTGCAAGAAATAAGTCACGCACGCTGATCGCAACATCAAACTGACGCTTAACACGCGAAACGATTCGAGTAGCGAGTAAAGAATTACCACCAATCTCGAATAAATTATCGATCACCCCTACGGGTGTCTTCTGTAGCACCTCTTCCCAAATGGCGGCCATTTGCTTTTCTTCGTTGCTTCGAGGAGCTACGTAAACAGATACTTGTGTAAGCGTTGCCTTTGGATCGGGTAATGCTTTTCGATCTACTTTACCGTTAGGCGTAAGCGGCCATTGTTTGACGGGCAACAATACGCTGGGCAACATATATTCTGGCAGGTATTCTCTTAGTGCTTCGCGCCACAATTCAGGAAGTTCATCACTGTCCTGAACAATATAGGCAATGAGTCGCCCACCCTGAACTAAAACCAAGCTGTCTTGAACATCTTGAATCTGCTTAAGCGCATACTCGATTTCACCCAGCTCTATACGCAAACCATTCAATTTGACTTGGAAATCTTTACGACCGATGTATTCTATAGTGCCATCCGCAAGCACTCGCCCAAGGTCACCCGTTTTATATATCGTACCCTCTCCTAACGGATTAGACACAAACACGGTTTTCGTCAGCTCCGGACGATCAATATAACCTAACCCTACTCCAGCACCAGAAATACAGATCTCCCCCACGCAACCGGGTACGACTTGCTGTAGCATTTCATTCAGAATCTGAAGTTGAATGTTGGGTATGGGCCGTCCAATTGGAATAATTTGATTCTGATCTTCAATATATTGCAATGCGTGGGCAGCAACAACATCGGTACACTCTGTTGGACCATAACTGTTTATCAACTGGGCTTTACAGCTTGCACTGGTTAACCAAGGATAGAGAGCAGACAAGCGAATGGGTTCACCACCCAAAACTATATAACGCAAGCTTTGCAACGCCTTATAAGCATTAGATGCTGCGGATTCCACCAAAGGATAACAGGCGCTAGGTGCGCAGTTGATCCAGGTTACATTATGACTTTCGATTAAACTTAGAAGTTCATGCTCATCGAACAAGTCCATGCTTGGAAGAACAATGCCTGCACCCACCAACAAAGGTGCAAACAAATTCTTCTGACTCAAATCGAAACCAACAGCACTGATTAAAAGAGTTCGATCATGTGCTGTTAGCTCTAGCTGTTTAACATACCAGGCTTGTAAATTCTGTTCGCCACCATGGGTAACCATCGCCCCCTTTGGACGACCAGTAGAACCCGATGTATAAATCACATAGATTTGCTGATCGGGCGAGATAGTTAAATTAGGATTTTCGCTGGAATAAGTGAGCAGCTGAGACTGAACCTGCTCAACACACACTAATTTTGACTCTAATTTGCCTAAGCTTTGCTGATGTTTCTCGGTAGTGATAACCAAAGGCGCGGCACAATCTTTAGCGATGAACGCCAAGCGCTCTTTTGGATAATCGGGATCCATCGGTACATAAGCACCACCGGCTTTTACTACAGCAAACACTGATACCAAAAAATCGATCGAACGATTTAAACAAACACCGACACGTACATTTTCTTTTACGCCCTGCTCTATCAAGTAATGAGCAAAACGGTTGATTTTGTGATTTAGATCCTCGTAGGAGATTTGATCATCCCGAAAAATCACTGCAATATTATTAGCTTGTTGTTGCACAACGTCTTCGAACTGATCTATTACGCTTTTTTCAGCAACTGCACCCACCTCTTCAGACTGAAGTTGTATCTGCTCTGCTGCAGAGAGGAAATTCAGTTGAGAAACACGATTTATATTTTCGTGAAGAATCTGTTCGTTAATGTGAGCGCAGCGAGGTAAGAAGGACAAGCTGGAAAACACGGAACAATCGTAACGCAATTCCAATTCAACCACTTCGCCCAAATCCTTAACAATAAACTGCACACCGCCTTCTACTTTTGGTGCAGACATGATTGGTACGACAGGATTGCCTTCCACTTCAAGCTGATCGACAAAATTGTAATAGTTGAACATGAATACCGCCCGGCTGCGGGCGAACATCGTATTTTGTTGCTGCAAAGAAATTTGTCGGTAATTTCGGCTACTATCACGTTGTTGCTTCAAAGCGACAAACCAGTCTTCTAGCTGAGCATCCTGCTTAATTACTTCACTCGAGAAAACAGATGGGAACTGCTGATAAAAACAACCCAAAGAGCTTTGCCATTGCTGACGGCGATCGGCATAAAATTCAAACGCAGAAAATCCATTTTCAGGTCGACAATACTGCTGCAACATCAAACCAAACAAAGCCTTAAAGTATAAAGGCCTATTAATATTATGCTCTGCACAGTATTCATTAATCGTTGCGATCTGATACTTATCTAAGACCAATGATTCAACACGATCTCCAAAAACGGTAGCAAGCTCTTGACGATCATTGGGCCGAGAAAACGTTAAAGGTTCAACTTGTGATGCTGTTTTATGCCAGTATTGTGTAATGGCTTTCTCATCAATGGAACGGCTATACCGATAATATTCCAGATAACCCAAATCCAGTTCAAAGGAAACCTGCTCACCAGCCAGCAGTTCAGAATAGGCTTGCAATATTTTCTGCATCAAAATATGAGTTGAAGCACCATCTAATACAATATGATGACAGGAAACCACTAGACGATAACGGTTGTGCAAAGACAATAACGAATAGCTAACCAGGTCGTCTTTCAACACGTCATATGGTCGATGCATCAGCTCCATACAAGTTTGATGAAGAGAATCCTCATATAACGCATCTTCCACTACTTCGTTATATTTCAGTGAAACCTGTTTGCTATTAGGAATAATGCCATAAGCAATATCGGTTGCGGGGAGGTCAGATGCAACCAATTGCATACGCAATACAGGACTGGAGTCACTTACCCTCTGTATGGCTTGTTGCAGCTTTTCAATATTTGGCTTATTGGGTAAATCTACGTAAATCCCGTAGGCATTCTGAATAGTACCCGGATTAGTCTGCTGATCCAAGAACATGGAAAGCTGGTTAGGGTTTAACGGCAGCAAGTCATGTTGTGATGCATCAAAGCCGAGCTGGGTAAGTAAATGAGAATCATCATACAGCGCAAGTTCACCAATTTTTTTAGCGCTATTCTGTACAAGCAGTTCGATCAAGAACAGGTATTGATCCATCATGGCTTGCACGGTGGACTCATTAAATAGATCCGTATTGTATTCTAAGCTGGCGGAAAACTTATCTCCGGTCTGCGCGATGCCTAACACCATATCCATTCTCGCAGCCACATGAGTTGCAGGAATGGGTTCTATTTGAACCGGCGCATCACCGAATGGATTATCTGTTTTTACGTCTTGAATGTTTATGAGCTGAAATGCCACCTGTGCCAAGGGTGGATAACCGGGCTGACGTTCAACTTGCATTTGCTCCATGAGAAGATCAATTGGCAAGTCCTGATGGCTGAAAGCCTGCAACGTCATTTCTTTTATACAGGAGAAATACTCTTCTGCCGTTGGGTTTCCTGTTAAGTCTGCACGCATCAATAGCAGATTGACAAAGAAACCTATTAACTCTTGAACTTCGTTTCGACTCCTTCCCGCGATAGGCGCCCCAACCACAACATCATCTGAAGCACCATAGCGCCCTAACAACATCTGCCATGTGCCGAGGAAAAACATGAAGGGCGTAATATCCAGCCGAGCGCACAGGGCTTGTACACTGGTACAGGCATCGACGCTCAAATCCAGTTTAAGCAAGGCACCATTGTTGCTACCCATTTCCTGCCGAGGTCGATCCGTGGGAATTGCAAGAACCGGCGGTGCGCCTTCCAACTGTTGCTTCCAGTAGGATAGCTGTTTTGCCATGTCCTCGCTTTCCATTTGCTGGCGTTGCCAGGCCGCGTAATCCGCATACTGAATGGAAAGAGCAGGTAAAGGCGAAGACATACCCGCAGAAAAAGTCATGTATAGAACGGTTAACTCTTTAACCAGGATTTCCATGGACCATGCATCGGAAATGATGTGGTGCATCCCAGCAACCAACACATATTCATTTTCTGCTAAATGCAATAATTGAGCGCGAAACAGCGGCCCAGTCGAAAGATCATAGGGCGTAATGGATTCTTCGTTAACCCGCTGCAGAACTTTTTCCTGCTGAAGCTCAACAGACATGCCAGTAAGATCTACCTTACCTAATGCCCAACCCTCTGCCGGTTTGATTACTTGAACAGGATTGCCGTCTTTTTCCTGAAAACAGGTGCGCAAAGATTCGTGACGCTTAACCAGCTCTTTAAACACCTTTTCTAAAACGTCAACACGTAGCTCGCCTGTGATTTTCAAGGCACTAGACATGTTGTAGGTCACATCACGGGGGTTGAGCTGGTCCAATATCCAAAGCCGCTGCTGACCGTAAGAAGTTAGTAGAGGCATGGAGCGATCCACGGCCTCAATGGGTTCCTCTACCAGAGTTTTCGCCTGACGCAGGAAACTGACTATCTCGGCCTTATTGTCAATAACTTGTTGTTTAATTTCAGGGGTGAAGGCACCATCAGGTGCGCTAAAGCGCAAATTCTC
The DNA here is from genome assembly GCA_041626995.1 of Ketobacter sp. GTDB lineage: Bacteria > Pseudomonadota > Gammaproteobacteria > Pseudomonadales > Ketobacteraceae > Ketobacter. Next base: position 5,437 of record JBFKSL010000116.1, read on the forward strand.
ACCTTCCAACCAGAGTCGTATATCCAATTTCGCGAGAGAGGCCAGAAACTCAACTACGTTCATATTTTTCCTGTTCTTGAGACGATTATTCTTATTAGTATACCGCGCGTCTACCCTGATTAGGGTCTTCACATAGCTAACGAGATAAACTATTAATTTTGGGGGATTTATGCTGAAGTTTAAAGAGGTTACACCGTGTCTTTTGGTGTGTTTTTGAAATATTTGCCAATATTAACCACGGCGGACTGTCCACAATCCTCATAGACTACCTGGTTCCTACCTTCACCCTTTGCCTTATAGAGTGCTTCATCAGCAAACTGAATAAATTCCTCACTATTTATATTAGCATTTTCAGCCACGGCAAGGCCGATACTAACGGTAACTTGCTTAAAGGGGCTGTCTTTATGAGGAATACAAAGGCCCTGTATGGCTTCCATAATTCGATTGGCGGTATTTAGAGCACCTTCATGATCGGTGTCTGCCAAAATGACGCTGAACTCCTCTCCCCCATAACGGAATAGCATATCAGTTGGCCGCCTTAGACAATTTCGCATTATCAAGGCAACCCGAATCAACGTATCATCTCCTTGCTGATGACCATAGCTATCGTTAAAGTTCTTGAAGAAATCCACATCAATCATTAACAGAGCGATATTAGTTTTATCCCGACGGCAACGTTCCAACTCAACCTCTAACCGTTCATCAAACGCCCTTCGGTTGGGCACACCGGTAAGAGCATCCACTAACGCTAACTGATAGTTCTCTTTGGCTTCTTTCTCCAGGTTGGCTTTTTCCTGACGAAGCTTTTGAATATTAGTGACCAAACTAAAGGATAAGAAGGTCACATTAAGAATGATGCCTAACTTAAGACTGTTCTGAGTAATAAAATTGTTAGGTATCCAACCCTGCATCTGAGCAGAGAAAAGTAATGCCCCAAACAAGCCCGAACCCCAAGCCAACAAAAATAGAAACGAACCCTGCTGCCTTAGTTTAAACGCCAAAAAGCCCGAGTAGACAATGGTAACCACAACCACGATAGGCCAAATGGCGGTAGCTTGCGCCATAACCCGGTATGGAAGTGCAGCCCCACCCACAACCAACCCCACACTTAGCCAGCCCTGAATTAACAGCAATTTATCCAGTATTTTGTTAAAGCTTTGAATGGCTAATACGCGACGGGAAAACAAGACCACAAATAATAAACATAAGCCCACACTCATGGGTTGTATATGTTGATTTACCCAATCCACGTGTTTTGGCCACATATAAATAGCACCGTAACCGGTCACCGCAGACATAAAAATCGTTATGGCAGCAATAAGGCTAACATAATATAAATGGGCACGATCCAGCGACATAGCATAGATAAACAGATTATAGAAAATCATTATCAGCAAGGCGCCAAAAAATAAACCGTACAGGAATTGCTCCATATTGCTGTGCGAATCAAGATACTGATCTGACAACAGGCGAAGGGGCAACTGCATAGAACCCAATGTTTGCAGACGAATTAGAATATGGGTGGCTTCGTTGGGTAATTTGAAGTAAAAACGTGGGCTAAAGTATTGCCGGGTGTGAAACGGCTGAATATCTCCGGTGCTACCAATTAGTTGCCAGCCTTGATCCTTTGTGGCCACAAAAACATTAATTGAATCCATCAATGGATAGCCGTATTCCAACCACCATTTCCCTTTCTTAGCAACTGCGGGAACTTCAGTAAGCACCCAATGAGGCATTTGCTTATACCCTAGATTGGTCGATCCTGTGAGTGGCGCAAATTCATAATTTTCAAGCAGACTTTCAAAACCTGAGGAAAGATTAAGCTGCGCGTCACCTTTGCTATCTTCAAACAAAAAAGCTTGATGACTTAAAGGCACCACATCGCGGCTCGTTTGCGCAAAGGCAGACGAACAGGAGAACAAAATAATGAAGGCGATAGAAAGCAGGATACGAATCACTGCCTTCTTCCCTGGAAAGCAATCAATGACGATCCCTCTGTACTAAAACGGCTTGATCTAAAAGCGGTTTTTATGAGCACCTACTACAGGCCCAAATTTAGCACAATTTTCACCACGTATACAAAACGTATTACAATAAACCTTCTTCCCTACCCTCGCTGCTTTCCTCGTTGGCTTGTGCTTGTTCAGCGGATCTAGCCGCCCACTGCATGGTTTCAACGTATTGGGCAATATCAGCGACAGTATGCAGCTCAAATAAAGAACGTAGCTGAATGTCGATCTCAAACGCCTGACGGAACTTGGATACAGCTCTTGCGGCCAATAATGAATGTCCACCAAGATCAAAAAAGCTGTCGTGGACGCCAATTTTCTCTACGCCAAGCACTTCGCTCCATATAGCTACCAGTTTCTCTTCGGTTTCATTGCGAGGAGCCACATATTCGGGGCGGCCAGTATCTTCCGGATCAGGCAGAGCATCTCGGTCAATTTTTCCGTTGGGCGTTAACGGCCATGAAGACAGCGAAACAACTGCGGAAGGCACCATATAATCGGGTAATGATTGCCTTAACTTTTGCTTTATCTCATTGGCATCAACAGGTTGACTAGTGACAACGTAGCTGATTAACCGGTCATCCTTCACATGCGTGAGGCTATCGATCACGTTGTCACAGGCCTGTAGGCTGCTTTCTATTTCACCCAACTCAATTCTTAAGCCGCGCAACTTAATCTGAAAATCCTTACGTCCAATGTATTCGAATTCTCTATCATTTGTTAATCGAACCAAATCACCGGTTCGATACCAGTTACCTTCGCCATAAGGGTTTTGTTGAAACGCGGCTTCATTAAGATCAGGTTTGTTCAAATAACCTAACCCTACGCCAGTACCCGCCACGCAAAGTTCACCAACAATACCCACTGGTAATGGGTGATCAGCATGATCCACCACATAAAGCTGTGTGTTATTTATCGGTTTACCAATTGGAATCGTAGTTTGCTCAGACTGAGCATTCCAACGATGATAAGCGACCACATCAGTGCATTCCGTTGGGCCATAGCTATTAATTAACTGGCAGCTACTCTGCTGTAACCAGGGTTTTAAGGCCTCAATTCGAATCGGCTCACCACCCAGTACCAAATATTTTAATGAGTTGAATGGGTAGCCTTGCTGTTGAGAGTTTTCCACTACAGGGTAAAACGCGCTGGGGGCGCAGTTAATGACAGTTATGGATTCATTGGTAATAGTCTGTGCAATAACATCAACATCATATTGCTCCATCTCAGGAATCACTAAACAGGCACCTACTAATAGGGGTGCAAAGAAATTTTTCTGAGTTAAGTCAAACCCCGACGCACTCATTAACAGGAAACGATCACTGGGCTGTAAATTAAGACATTGCAAATACCATTGTTGAAGATTCATCTCGCCAGTATGGGTTACCATTGCACCTTTTGGTTTGCCTGTAGAACCTGACGTGTAAATGATATAGATAGCATCTTCTTTCGTTGGGAGTGCTTGGTTAAATTGATTGTCCGCCTGCTGCCAATCAATATCAGCATCCAGTTCTAAAATTGCTTTTACGCTTCGGCGATCGGTGAATGATGTTAACCTTTCACGTACACAGCGCTGCGTAATCAATATTGAGGCCTCACTGTCTTCCACTATGTAAGCCAAACGTTCCTCAGGATAGTTTGAATCCATTGGAACATAGATCGCACCGGCTTTTAAACACCCATAAATGGCAAGAACTAGAGAGGAATTACGGTCAAGACATATGGCAACTCGGTCGCCACTCTCTACGCCCTGTGAAATCAACCAATTCGCCAAACGATTAGACTGCTGGTCTAGCTCGGTATAAGTAACCGAATGTTCACCGCATTTTATGGCAATATTATTTGGTGTTTGAGCGGCTTGCTGAACAAAACCATGTATAACAGTTTCGCAAGAAAGCATTTCCACAGGAGCATGCTCTAGTTTTTGAGTTTGTTCTGTCGGTAGCAACAACGTTAAATCAGAAACCGAAGATGCGCCTTGAGTTATCTGTTGGCTAATCTGCTCAAAGCGTTGTAAAAACTCCAAGTCGTCAAACAAGTCAGACATATAGATCAGACTTAATTCAGCATTACCGTCTTGCTCCTGCACTACAAACTGGACAGGGCCATCTTGCACCTGGGGATAAGCTGTTAAGTCAACTGGGGTGCCAAACAAGGAAACCGATGGAATAAAGTTGTAGTAATTGAACATAAAGTTCAATCGTCCTTGCGGCAGAGTTTGGCGCTGCATTAGCAAAGACACGTTAGCATTGGTTCTTAATGCTTTACGGTATTGACGGATATAATTGAACAAATCAGTGAGTTGAGTTTGCTTATCTAGCAGGGCCTGTTCAAACACAATTGGCAGTACTTGGAAGTAGTTACCGAACACGCGTTTATGCTGACCCACTCGCCCACCAACAACTTCAGAAATATAAAAATCCGTTTCACCTCGACAATAGCTGTTTATGAGCAACCCATAAATGGCTTTAAAGTAAAGTGAAGGCGTGATTTTACGATTCTTGCAGAAAGTGTTGATATCACTCCAATGCTGTGGGGAAAGGGGCAACTTCTTCTCAACACGAACGGCAGGCTCGCCTAACGCAGAATTTGGTAGAGAGAAATCCAAAGCTTCTACCTGAGAGCCTTTATTCTGCCAGTAACGAATGACGTTGCTGGAATCAAATCTGTTTCTTGAATCTTCAACATACTGTTCATAAATAAGCGGAGCTG
>JBFKSL010000117.1:0-10140 GCA_041626995.1 Ketobacter sp.
CCACCCAACTTGGTAAGGCCAAAGACTGCTGCTCAGATTCCAGCTCCACTTCCGCCACAATCAAACCCTGGTTTTCTCCTTCAAATACATCAATTTCCCAGGTAAAACCGTCTTCATTGCGGTAATAGCGTACCTTTTCAATTAAAGGCTTTTCACAAAGACTATCAAGCATAGCATTGGCATCTTGCTGTGGGATGTCATATTCAAACTCCGCACGAGCTATACCTTTGTTTTTGCCTTTTATGGTGAGCTTGGCTTTTTCACCTTCCAAACGCACTCGCACCGTAGCCTCGGGCTTTGATGAAAGATAGCCCTGACGAAACCGCACACCGGTAATAGCATTGCCCTGCGCATCATTACGCCATGAATCGTTCTTAACTAAAAACTTACGCTCAATTTCAACAGCCATAGCGCTCTCTAGACAAAACAACCAAATTGGAGAAAATGCAGAATATGCTGCCGCACCCGCTTATCATTCATAATAAATGTGTGCCCGGTTTGAACCACTCTAAAATCCGTCATGGCCGGGTGGCGGCTGCGCTCTACCGACACTTTACCATCATTAGGGCTATTAAACAGAGGCGCAAACCAAGGTTCGTAGCTCACCGTGCCTGCTATAACCCCCACCTCCATGGCAAGTTGTTCACTGTCTTTTTTCAACAGCTGATGGGGAATGCTATTTTCATCTGTACCTAATTCCGAAAAGGCTGGCCCCATTATTTTTGGCAAAATGGGTAGATGACGCAGCACATCCACCACCTCACTGCCCTGCGTGGGTGGCGCAAGCATAACCGCACGCCCCAAGCGCTCCTGAGGGAGCTGCCAATGCTGTAAGCCGTAGCGCAGCAGAATACCGCCCAAAGAATGGGTAACAAAATGGATTTTTCCCTGCGAGGGAAGCTGTTTGAGAATATCATGAACAAGGTGGCGACATAGTTCGGCGACCCCCGCTCTACGCGAAGCATAGCCTTGATTTATCACGAAATATTCCTGCCGCACCAGGAAACGTTGCAACGACCTCATAGCAAAAGCGCTACGCCCAAGGCCATGTAAGAGCACCACATTTTCCTGTTCCATGCTATTCCCACCTTGATAATTAAACACCGTTCAATTATGCTGATTTTAAAAGTGGATGCAACAGGGAAATCATGGCACGTCGCAGCGACCACACCCGTGAAGAATTACAAACCATGGCCATTCAAGCAACCCGCGCCCTTATTGAAGAGCAAGGGATTGAAGGCGTCAGTGCGCGCAAGGTGGCCACAAGCATTGGCTACACCGTAGGAACCCTCTACCAAAGTTTTCACAGCATTCAGGATTTAATTCTTCACGCCAATGTTGAAACGCTTTCACAATTACTACAAAGCCTGGAAAGCGCCTACAGCCAAAGCCACAGTGGCCAAGAAAAAATTGAATGTATGGCATTGGCGTATTTAAGTTTTGCTCAACAGAATCAAAACTTGTGGCTGGCGGTGTTTAAGTTAACCTTAACAGAAGACCATGACACCCCAACTTGGTTTCAATCGAAAGTGAATGAGTTGTTTAATTTAGTAGAAAATAGCCTACAACAACTCAATACAGCACATTCCGATAGCGACATACAAAAAGCAGCTCGTATATTATGGAGCAGCGTACATGGCATCTGCATATTGCAAGTGGGCAATAAATTATTCGCAGAAGACATCGCCTCTCCACAGGAACTGATTCAAATTCTCGTACGTAATTTCCTTAGCACTTGGCAGCAGGGACAGGCTTAATGAAAGCAGAAGAAAAACCGGATCATTCACAATTTGCCCTGTTGGGCAGCCAGCGTTTCGCCCCCTTCTTTTGGACCCAATTCTTAGGGGCATTTAACGACAACCTGTTTAAAAATGCATTAATGGCGCTGATCACCTTTGGCCTTTTGAACAGCCAATGGAGCTTAAACGAGATGAATAACCTGGGCGCCATGTTATTTATTGCGCCCTTTTTTTTATTTTCCGCCCTTGCGGGTCAACTGGCGGATAAATACGAAAAATCCATATTAATTCGCTACATTAAACTGTTTGAAATTTTCGTAATGCTAGTTGGTGCCGCCTGCTTTGTCTTTCAACAAACCTGGGGCTTGATGTTTTTATTATTTCTTATGGGCACTCAATCCACGTTCTTTGGCCCAGTAAAATACAGCATCATTCCACAACACCTTAAGCCCGATGAACTGGTGGGCGGTAATGCCCTGGTGGAAACCGGCACTTTCATTGCGATATTAATCGGCACCATTGCAGCAGGCATGGTTAGCGAATGGGAGAACGCCACGCTGGTATTTGCCGCAGCAGTGGTAATTGTTGCTGCCCTGGGTTTTATTGCCGCCCTTAAGATTCCCAAAGGCCCTGCCCCCAGCCCGGACCTCACTATTCGTTTTAATCCTATAACAGAAACCTGGCATACCGTTCAATTCAGCCGTCAGGATAATGCCGTTTTCCTAGCCATAATGGCAATCTCCTGGTTTTGGTTTTTGGGTGCAGCTTACCTCACTCAATTGTATGGCTACACCAAAATCAACCTACAGGGTGATCAATCTGTAGTAATGACTTTACTGTCGATTTTTTCCATCGGTATTGCCGTGGGCTCATTAATGTGTGAGCGCTTATCTGGCCACAAAGTGGAATTAGGGTTAGTACCACTGGGCTCCTTCGGGTTAACGCTGTTTGGTATCGATTTATTTTTTCATGGCCACACCCAGCATCATGAGGGCTTGATCAGCATTGGGCAATTCCTGAGCCAGGGCAACAGTTACCGCGTGTTATTTGATTTCTTGATGATCGGTATGTTTGGAGGTTTCTATATCGTGCCACTATACGCCATGGTGCAGGAGCGTTCAGAAGAAGCCCACCGCTCTCGCATCATTGCCTCCATAAATATAATGAATTCATTGTTTATGGTAGTTTCTGCTGGCGCCGGCATCTTAATGCTGGGCATTATGGATTTATCCATACCGCAGTTTTTCCTAGTGCTCGCCATTATGAATGCAGTAGTGGCCTGTTATATCTATTCCGTGATTCCAGAATTCTTTATGCGATTTCTTATCTGGATCATCACCCACGCCATGTATCGGGTAACCCATACCAACCTACGTAACATCCCCGATGAAGGCCCCTGTGTTCTGGTGTGCAACCATGTTTCCTATATGGATGCTTTGATTATCGCGGGTGCCTGTCGCCGTCCAGTGCGTTTTGTTATGTTTAAGCCTATTTATGATTTACCCGTATTGAATTTTATTTTCCGCACAGGAAAAACCATTCCTATTCACTCCAAAAACGCCGACCCTGAAACTTACGAGAACGCCTTCACACGTATATCGGAAGAACTGCGTGATAACGAAGTGGTGTGTATATTTCCTGAAGGCAAGCTCACCGAAACTGGAGACATTGATGAATTCAAAGCAGGCATTGAGAAAATTCTGGAAAAAGACCCTGTTCCCGTGGTGCCCATGGCTCTGAAAGGGTTATGGGGCAGTTTTTTCAGCCATAGAGGCAGCAAAGCACTCACCAATCTACCTAGACGCTTTTGGTCGCGGGTTGAGCTGGTTGCAGACCAACCCATTCCTGCCAAGCAGGCCAGCGCCAGCCTGTTACAGCAAAAAGTTCAGCAGCTGAGGGGCGACGCTAAGTAGCCCCTTACAAATAACCGTTATTTATATCTTCCGCATTCTTAATACCAAATCCATGTAGCTCAGTGGGCTTTGTGCTGCTGGGCTTTGTCTATACTGCAACTTACCACTTCAATTCTCACCTCGATTTACCAGGATCGGATATGGAATTTATTGATTACCTGAAATATTTTTCAGAGCGTGACGGTTCAGACCTGTACCTCACTACCGGCGCGCCACCCAGTGCAAAATTTTATGGCAAGCTTACCCCTATAGACAAAGACCCCATGCCACCAGGACGCGTAGAGGCCATTGCCAATGCCATCATGAATGATGAGCAAAAAGCAGAGTTTGAACACAAACCAGAAATGAATTTGGCCATATCCGAATCCGGTGTTGGTCGATTTCGAGTGAATATTTTTAAACAGCGCAACCAGGTCTCCATGGTGATTCGGGCCATTAAAACCGAAATACCACATTACAAAGACTTAGGCTTACCCGAAATTTTACCGAAGTTAATCCTGCAAAAGCGCGGTTTGGTTTTATTTGTAGGGGGAACGGGATCGGGTAAATCCACTTCATTGGCGGCACTCATCGACTATCGAAACTCCAACAGTGCCGGTCACATCATCACGATTGAAGACCCAGTGGAATTTGTACATAGCCACAAGATGTCTATCGTTAATCAACGGGAAGTGGGCATGGACACCAACTGCTACGACGATGCCTTGGAGAACACCCTGCGACAAGCTCCCGATGTAATATTGATTGGTGAGATTCGTACTGCAGAACAAATGGAACAAGCCATTGCCTTTGCAGAAACCGGCCACCTATGTATATCAACCCTCCATGCTAACAACGCCAACCAGGCGCTGGATCGCATCATTAACTTCTTTCCAGAAGAACGTCACAAACAATTATTTTTGGATTTATCCCTTAATATGCGCGGCATTATTTCCCAGCGTCTGATTCCTACCGTTGATGGCAAACGCGCAGCCGCCATTGAAATTCTGCTGGGCTCGCCACGGGTGTGCGACCTTATCAAGCAAGGTAAAGTGGATGAAATCAAAGAAGTTATGTTGAAGTCAGAAGCGCAAGGCATGCAGACCTTTGATACTGCGCTGTATAAACTCTACAAAGAGAAAAAAATATCCATGGATGAAGCATTAAAAAATGCCGACTCCAAAAATAATTTGCGCTTACGAATCACTTTGGAAGAGAACCCATCTGCTGCTGGTGCAACGCCCAAACAAGCAGAACCTAAGCCTGAGCAAGGCAACGCAGAAAAAGCGGCTCCAGGCGCAGCACAAAAACCGTCAGAAAAAGCACCAGCTAAAGCTCAACCTAGCCTTTCCGAATTATCTTTGGAGCCTATTCAGGACGAAGAGCCGGAAGATGATGCACTACAAGGACGGGCAAACTTCCTAAAGTAATTGTTTAAAACTTTTTATGTGCGCCAGTTGTCATTTTTGATGACTGGCCTTTCACAAGCACAACGAACATCACAAAAGCAACTACTCTGAAAATATGGTTGAACAGAATTCAGCCAACTGACTTTAGATATTTTGTTGTTGTCTAAATGGAGTTTAGTATGAGTAGTCTAAGCTATAAGCCTGCGGCCCTGTTGTGCCCATTGGCTTTATGTATTTCCTCGTTTTCCCAAGCAAATCCAATCCCCAATGATCTTTTACGTTATGAACAGTGGGGGTTAAACAATACTCCCCGCGCCATTGAAACATCACCTTCAAATATTCCAGAGGAGTCAATTTCTGAAACTGGAACCTGTGCAGAAAAACCCGACATCATTGAGAACAGCTACACCTGTAACAGTTATACCAGCTCAGGTGTGGAAGACATGGACATTAACGCAGCAGAAGGTTGGGCTGCCTATGTTCCTTCTGACAACCTGAATCAACAGGAAGTTGTAATCGCTCTAATTGACACAGGCATTGATTACACCCACCCTGATTTAGCCGATAAAGTTTGGTTAAACCCCGGCGAAACAACTGGAATAGATGCAAACAGTAATGGTATTGACGATGGTTGCGAAGATACCATCGACGGCGATAACAACGGTTATTTAAACGATTGCCACGGAATAAATGCATTAGTGGATCGTGAGAATAGCGACGGCAGTTTAAACCCACTGGCAGGCGATCCGCTTGATGACGAAGTTGGCCACGGCACTAATATGTCGGGCGTTCTCGGGGCCATTGCCAATAACACTGATGAAAATTATCACGGTGGCATTGTCGGCGTAACAGGTTTTGAACCACGCATCAAAATTGCAGCATGTAAATCTGCAAAGATGGAAAGTGATGTGTTTCCATTAATACCTGGCGTTGCGGTACCAGCAGGTAAGGAAAGCGCATTGGTGGATTGCCTTTGGTATTTCTATAACCTGAAACAATCAGGAGTAAATATTGCGGTAATAAACGCTTCTGGTGGAATGTCTAAACACATTAATATGGGCGGGATTATGTATCCACTGGTTGCCGATCCGTACCTGTTAAACACACCCAACATGTACATGCTGGCGGACTTGCTACAAGCAGAAGATATTTCTGTAATAGCAGCAGCTGGCAATAACAGCTGGAGTATCGACCAAGTAGTTGAAGAACGAGCTTACTACCCTGCTTCGTTTGAAAACACTAACATCATTGCTGTAGGCGCTACAAACAACCAGGGTAACCTATGGGCTGGCACCAGCTACGGTCGCTTTTCAGTGGATGTGATGGCACCAGGCCAGGATATTCTTAGCACCAATCCATCTTTTCCGATTTTCTCAGAAGAGAATTCTGATTTCATCGTTTCACACGGTTCATCCCAAGCCACCGCTTATGTCACGGGCATGGTTGCATTGCTAAAAGCTAATGCCAGCACAGAGCACCTGGACAGTACTTCCATTCGACGGTTGCTATTGAGCAGCAGCAAACCTATTCCTGCTGCAACCAATAAATCCGTGTCTGGTGGTTTAGCGCGACTGGCCGATAACAACGGCAAAGGTGTATTAACCTGTGACAACCAAGTATTCCGCCGTCGTCAATTGCCCAAAGCAGAAGCTATGGTGGCTTTACCTAATTCCAATATCAAACTGGCTGTCGAAAGTTATAATTGTGCCAATCCAGGAAGCGAAACCGAAATCACCGTTACCGTACAACCCACCGGTGAAACCTTTATGCTCTATGACAATGGATTGGGTGACGACGAACTGGCGGGAGACGGAATCTTTTCTGGTAACTGGACTGTGCCCTTTGGCCACTTTCAATATACGTTGAGCAGCGGTTATGACAGTGTTTTGAATGGCAACGATGAGCTGCTTATTAAAGCCAGCATTATCGAAGATAACGTTGATAACACCGACTGGGTTGGAAAATGGTGGCCAAGTTTTTATCGCTACGGCTATTACGGAACCAACTACCGTTATGCCACAACCAATGATCCTGAGAAAATATTTACCTGGTCACCTACTCTAAATGAGGCGGGTTATTACGAAGTATTTGCCCGTTGGCCACAAGGCCCTAACTTTGCCACCAACGCAACATTCCGAGTACATCACCAATCATCGACCGATGGCAGCAATATCGTAACGGAGGTGCAACAGGATCAAACCACCAATGGTAATCAGTGGATTAGCATTGGAACCTATTGGTTTGAAGCAGGAACCAGAGACGTTCAATTGACCAACTTGAATGCGAACGGAACCGTTGTGGCTGACGCAATTCAGTTCGCGCCTGTTCTTTAAACCATTCACCATTTAACGCCTTCCCCACTGTTGCAACGGGGAAGGCTCTTTCTATATTGTCACTTCCACTTCGTAAGCAGCAAATTTTCTAATATTAATTACGCCCACATCTAAAATCAGGTACTGCCCTTTTATACCCAACAACGCCCCTTCCACCGTTGGGTTTTTATCAAAATTCAAACTGCTCACCTTGGTGGGATACTGTAAAACAGGATATTCAATATCGATAGGTTGTGCTTCTTTAAGTGGCGTAACGGCTTCGCCGCCTAATTGATCTTTCAGCGCATCCAATTCCAACGCACAAAGCTCAAGAAGATTATTCCGTGCCTCTAGCATATCCAGCGGCTCCACTTGATTTTTTAACATGGCCTGCCATTTGGTTTTATCAGAAACGTGCTTTCCTAACGTGATCTCTACCAAACCAGAATGAAAACGATTAGCTACATGAAAAATCGGCAAAGCCTGGATAGCGCCTTGATCGATCCAACGAGTCGGCACTTGATCATTACGGGTGATACCCACTTTTATGCCCGATGTATTCGATAAATACACCGTATGCCCTTGGAAACAAAAATCCTGTGCCCAGTCTGGCTCACGACAGGTGCCCTGATCAAAGTGGCATTTTTCTGGCTTTATAATACAGGTGTCACATTGCGCTAGCTTGCGAAAACAGGGATAGCAATATCCTTGATCGAAACTCTTCTTGGTTTTTCTTCCGCAGTGGCAACAAAAAATCTGCCCGGTGTAGTGCAGACGGATTTTGCTTCCCAAAACTGGGTTTAACGGCACGAGCTCTTTCCCTACAGGAAGATTGTAATCCACCGGTGTATTCAAGCTGCTTTTCAGCTTTGATAAGGTACCCAACATGACAAATTGTTCTCTTCTCCTCTTATCGAGCGGCTAAGCTATCAATCATCCTTGACGGGGTCAAACCTCGTTGCTACAAAAACCATTCACAGCGGCTAAACACGGAAAATAACTATGACCTACAACACGCTCGAAGTGTCCATTGAAAACAAAATTGCCCACGTGGTTTTTAATCGCCCCAATGAACTGAACACCATGAATGCGGATTTTTGGCGCGAACTACCCCAAGCTATCACTGAAATTGATCAACAGGCCAGCGCCCGCGTTATTGTTCTCGCATCCACCGGCAAGCACTTTACTGCAGGTATGGATTTGAGCGTGTTTACCAACCCTAACAATCTTCCCATTCAAGGCGACCCGGCCCGTAGCGCAGAAAGCCTAAGAAGGCTGGTGTTACAATTACAAGGGGCATTTAGCGTATTGGAGACGGTGCGTATGCCCGTACTGGCCGCCATTCAGGGTGGCTGTATTGGCGGCGGCGTGGACATGGTGAGCGCAGCAGACTGCCGCTACTGCACAGAAGACGCATATTTTTGTATTAAGGAAACAGATTTAGGCATGACCGCCGATGTGGGCACATTGCAACGCTTACCTCATTTGATTCCTCAAGGCATGATTCGGGAACTGGCATACACAGCAGGAAAACTATCGGCACAGCGAGCAAAGGAAATTGGCTTGGTGAATGAAGTATACGCCAACCAGGAAACCATGCTTAGCGCGGTAAATGATATTGCTCTGCAAATTGCCAAACATTCCCCTCTGGCCATTGCCGGTTGTAAAGAAATGATTAATTACACTCGCGATCATACTGTGGATGACAGTTTAAAATACATGGCCACCTGGCAATCCGGGATGTATCGTCAAGAAGATATGATGAAGGTGTTTACGGCAAAATCACAAAAAGTCGATGCTGATTTTGACGAGCTGCATCCTATCAAACCACCCTTCTCAGATAATTGATTGAGAAGGCGCCCACAAATACCTTTGAGTTTGGTGTTTTAATTTGGGAGGCTGGCATAAGTTTCTTCTAGAAGATGTGCGGTTTTACTTTGAAACACCAAGCTCAAAGGCATCATTATCCCCCCAATTTTCAATTCGCCCTTAAGCGCTGAGTTTTAAATCCTCTTACACCGGATACAGCGATCTGTCGCATAAACACCCATAACGGATGCTCATTAATTTTGGCGCGTTTACCTTTTGCGATTCGTTCCATCTGCCGTGAATACCATACGGTTTCCATCATGGCCATATCATCAATCATTTTGATGCCAGTGATGCGTGGTTTCACATCACTCTTCACTGCAACACCCGAGAGCACTTTATTAGAAAAATCAGGGTCAACCGCTAAAGGCCGCGCAATTCCGACCATATCGGTTGCTCCACTTGCAATAGCACTGGCCATGCCCTCGGCACTGCGGAAACCACCGGTAACCATTAACGAAGTTTTTACCCGCTTCCGAATTTTGTCCGCATACTCCATAAAGTAGGCTTCTCTGGCTTTAGTAGATTCACGCACATTTTTACCCGTCATTTGTGGTGACTCATAGTTACCGCCAGAAATTTCAATTAAATCCATACCTGCATCATCAAGCATTTCTGCTACCTGCATAGACTCTTCTTCCGTAAATCCACCGCGCTGAAAATCCGCTGAATTCATTTTAATGGAAACCGGAAACTCATCGCCCACTACTTCACGAATAGCCTCATAAACACGTAGTGGAAAACGGGCACGATTGTCTAAACTTCCCCCCCACTGATCATTACGCTGATTATGCACAGGAGATAGAAACTGACTGACTAAATAACCATGGGCGCCATGAATCTGCACACCAGTAAAACCCGCTTTCTTCACCACGCCCGCCGCCGTGGCAAAACGCGCAATCACATCTTCAATATCCGC
>JBFKSL010000118.1:0-10103 GCA_041626995.1 Ketobacter sp.
CGCGCGTCCCACACCCACCAAGTACCCCAGGTGGGCTTGCCCCAGATAGAGCCAGTAATCAAACATAAGAAGGCGAAGGATGCGCCGATGGGTGCTAAGGATTTAGCCACCATTTCAGCCATTTTCATACGCCAAACCAATACAATAATACCCGCGACAGCCATCATGGCATAACCACCCATGGCGATACTGGCAGCCGGCACATGAATGTACATTATGCGATAGCTGTCACCCTGATATTTTTCTGGAGGCACAAAAGCTAACGCGTAAATGATGCCTGGAATCAAAAATAATACCGACAACGCCACCAACCAAGGCAACATTTTCCCCGTAAGATCGTAGAAATAACGGGGAGATCCAAACTGATGGTACAACCGTTTTATGGTTTCAAACACGACAATTAAAGCCTTAATCTATTACTAACCGTTTACGCTGATTCGCAAGCCTGCCGCAATGGCAAAGGGTGCGAAGGTCAACGCCAAAATCAAAAACGCCGCCAGGTAAGCCAGCTGACCGCTGAAAGCCATCCCCATGGAGGCAGCTTCCACCGCACTGGTGCCAAAAATCAACACCGGCACATACAGAGGCAATGCAATCACCGCGATCAACACGCCGCCCTTACGCAAGCCTACCGTTAATGCAGCACCTATGGCACTGATCATACTGAGTATGGGTGTACCCAATAACAGGCTATACACAGTTACCTGCACCGTATCCCATTGCATATAGAGCATAATGCTCAATATGGGAGATACCACAATCAACGGCAACGCTGTCACCAACCAATGGGCCAGCACTTTGCCAAAACACACTACAAACAGCGGTTGCGGGCTTAATAAAATCAGTTCCAGGGAGCCGTCATCAAAATCCTGGCGGAATAAACTGTCAACTGACAGTAATGTAGACAACAAAGCAGCGATCCAGATCACTCCTGGAGCAATTTTTTCTAAGGTATTTTGCTCCGGACCAATTCCCAGGGGGAACATGGCAATCACCATGATGAAGAAGAATAACGGATTCACCATGTCGCTACGCTGGCGAAATGCGACCGTGAGGTCTCGCTTCATGATAGAGACCATGCCCGACCACATGGAAGGAGGCTGTTTTACAGAATTTGCCATTGGCCGCCTCCTAATCCTAATTGCAGTTTGCGGATGGCGCTGAGTTCTAACGCATGATGAGTAGTAATCAGCACCGAACCTCCCTTGCTAGCATGGGCCTGAACCAGTTTTTCCAACTCGGCCACACCCTTACGATCGATGGCAGTAAAGGGTTCATCCAAAACCCACAGCGCGGCTTGTTCAAGATAAAGCCGCGCTAGGGCTACGCGCCGCTTCTGCCCCGCTGACAGGCTATATACTGGCACGTCTTCGTAGCTGAATAAGCCCACTTGCTTGAGCGCATCATCAACTTGCTGTTGCCAATCCTGATGCATTAAGCCTTTCAGTTGCAAAATCCACTTAAGGTTTTCTCGTGGGGACAGTGAGGTTTTGATGCCAGTAAGGTGGCCAAAATAGAGGGTATCTTGCCGAAACTCTGTTTCCACCTGCTTGCGGGGCTCACCGCGCCATAACAGGCCACCTTCGTAGTCGTCAGACAAACCGCACAACACCCGCAGCAGCGTGGTTTTGCCACTGCCATTAGGACCTTCGATTTGCATTACTTGTCCAGGTTCCAGCTGAAAGTCCAGATCCTTGATCAGTACTCGGTCATCCCTTTCACAATACAACTGCTTTACCTGAATTAGAGGATCTGCCACTGGTTTCGCCTAAAAGCCTTTGGTTGAAAGCGCCACATTATAACCAATCTTTGTTTGCAGCGGTGAAATGCATCACCTAACATGGCCGCTGTTTTCTCGCACCCGGAATTATGCATGGAATACGATGCTTTTTATCTGATTTTATTGATTATTTCTGGCATCGCTGCAGGATTTATCAACACTATTGCCGGAGGAGGCTCGATTTTTACATTGCCCGCCCTGATGTTGTTGGGCATTCCCGCCGATGTGGCCAATGGAACCAATCGAGTAGGGGTATTCATGCAATCCTTTGCGGCAGTGGGTGGTTTTAAGCGCCACAACAAACTGGATCAGCAGGCCATGTTGCCCATACTGGCCCCCACGGTGGTTGGCGCTCTGATTGGCTCCGCTGTCGCCTCTGAGATTCCAGTAGATATTCTCAAACCTTTGCTACTGGGCACAATGATAACCATGACTCTGCTAATCGTGCTGAGGCCTGGCACCTTTCCTAATGAAGCGGAAACACCCTTCTCTGTTAACGAAAAACCGTCTTCCCTGTTTTGGCTGTTCTTGTCTGGTCTTTACGGTGGCTTTGTTCAGGCTGGCGTAGGTTTTATTCTGCTCACCGCTTTGGCGGGTGTTTTGCGCTATGACTTGGTGCGAGCTAATGCCCTGAAAATGCTGTGTACCATGGTGTTTAGCGTGGCGGCACTAGCGGTATTTATTGTTCAAGACCAGGTATTGTGGGTTCCAGGCCTGATTATGGGGGCCGCCACCATTGTTGGCGTACACTTTAGCGTTAAGTTTGCCATATCAGCCCAGCAAAAAACCTTAAAATGGATACTGCTGGCCATGGCACTCTTGGTATGCGGAGCTGCCCTAATAAAATAAGAACTTAGGTGGGCGGTCTATACTGAAGTTATTACAACTTTAACGAGCCACCATGATCGAGCTACCGCCCAATCAACCTTCAGCCAAACCCAACGCAGTAACGGAAACATCTGCCGCTAATTTGGCCAAACAACAAGTTTCCGAAACCATTCGGGCGGTGGTGGTGAAGGTTCAGGCAGAGCAAAGTGCCGGCACTTCACAAAAACCGGTCTATGATATTTTATTACAGGCGAAACTGGCAGACCCAGCAAAAAATCAACCGCTGACACCCAAAACAGGGTTAGCCGCTACACCCATCACGCAGATAACGCCTAATATTTTACAAGCCCTGCAACAGGGGCAAACCCTATTAATCAAAACTCAGGCAAAGTTTCCATTACCTTTGGCAGCCCAAATTCTAGCAACGGTTTCAACTGCCAGTGGTATTGTATTGAAGACTATTATTCCCCCTACCCAAGCACAAACCCAAGTGACAACCCATGCAGAGTTAAGCGCTTTAAAACAACTGGTACCACAGCAACAAGGTTTAACGCCATTGCTGTCAAACCTTTTGGCGCTAACTGAAAATCGGCAGCAAGCGCTAGTGAAATTACCACCACAAGCTCAAACACAGATTAAGCAGCTTGCTCAACTAATCCCCCAATTATCAGAATTAAAGCAAAGCGATATTTTGCAAAAAACCGTTCAAAATAGCGGTATATTTTTGGAAGCAAAAATCAAAGCATTAGTGCAAGAATTACAGAACCCCAGTATTGCAACCAAGATAGAACCCCTCTCGCAGAATCAAGTCAGAACCACTAATAACTTGGGAGAAACACTAAAGCTACTGGCGCAAAGAATTTTGCAAAGTAATGAAAATGCGGGAAAACCAAAAACGATTACACA
The DNA here is from genome assembly GCA_041626995.1 of Ketobacter sp. Classification (GTDB taxonomy): domain Bacteria; phylum Pseudomonadota; class Gammaproteobacteria; order Pseudomonadales; family Ketobacteraceae; genus Ketobacter. Next base: position 3,515 of record JBFKSL010000118.1, read on the forward strand.
ACAAAACGCGATTCCTTCATCAAGCATTGCAAAAACTCTGAGCGAAGTTTTAAATCAAGATATAAAACAGACTCTGAACAATCTACGCCAGTCTCTTGAGGGTGCTCAACAAAAAGCAAACCCGTCCACAACCCAAGTTAACCCGGCTGCACCAAGCAAGATGGATGACCTCACGTTATTAAAAAAAGCAGTGACTGATTCCACCCCTCCAAGAGCAGCAGAAACACGAACAGACACCACCACAAAACCGATTCACAATGCAATTCGCCATTATAGCGCAAGCGCAATGCAAAGTATGACACCAGAAAGTGGGAAAACATTTACTGAACAGATTCTGCTACCGCCGCTGCCTGGCCAAATAACCGTGCAACCTCAAGCTCGCGCCACACCTACAATGAAAAATAATGAGATGGCCGATGCATTAGTGGCAATATTGCTTAAACAGGTAAAAGGCGCTTTAGCGCGGGTAACGTTACACCAAGTGGCATCGCAATCACAGCGCCAGGATGGTCCACCTGCGCCACAGGTTTTAAGCTTCGAGATCCCATTTATTCATAACCACCAAGCAAGCGTTTTTCAGTTTAGAATTGAAGAAGAGTTAGCAGAAAGTCACGGCAAAGAAAAACAGCTAGAAAAACGTTGGGTGGTACAAATGGGCTTTGATATTGAAGGGCTTGGCCCCATGCTTTGCCAGATATCCTTGGTAAAAAGCAGTGCTTCCGTTTCTTTTTGGGCCGAGTGGGAAAACACGCTAGCACACACTAAAGCTCATTTTGATTATTTAGAAAATGCGCTAAAAGATATGGGGCTGAGAGTAGATAAACTACAGGGCCATCTCGGCATACCCAAAGCAGACAAAACCGCTCTTAGCAATCAGTTGGTGGATATAAAAACATGAAGAAGGAAACACCCACACAAGCGGTCGCCTTAACCTATGATGGCAAGCAAGCACCTTATGTTAGTGCTTCTGGCAGTTCAGATTTGGCAGAGGCTATTCTGCAAATTGCCAAAGAGCACGAGGTGCCTATATATGAAAATGCCGATTTGGTGGATATCTTAGCCCGACTGGAAGTGGGCGACGAAATTCCAGAACTGCTTTATCGCACGATTGCTGAGATCATTGCCTTTGTTTATATGTTAAAAGGGAAAACACCGGAAGGACTCCAACCCAATTCCTCAAGTGAAGAAAACACGCAATTATTGCCAAATCCCAATGGCGAAAATGACAAAGCCCTCTGACTGCTTAGTGTTCACTCTTACTTCTACTCTTGGCTTGCGTTAAACTGCCTGCTCTTTTTACTACACCGAAAAAGGTCAAGCGTTATGTTCGCTGTTTACAAACCTTGGGCATCCTTATTGCTATCTCTCCTTGTAGTGTTTTTCTGTGCCGCTGGTGCACAGCGAGTGGTCGTGGAAAGCGACTATGAGATTTTTTTTGATGAAGTAAGTCCACGGCTTGCAGCCCATTATGAAGTAGAAAATCTATTTGGTCGTAACGACTTTGTACAGATCGCCATAACGCCGAAAGAAGGTGATGTTTTTCAGCTCGAAGTATTGTCGTCGATTGAGAAAATTACCGAGCGGTTTTGGCAAATATCCTATTCTCGAAGAGTGGATTCTCTCACCAATGCTGTTTATACCGTCGCTGAGGAAGACGACCTCACGACTACCCCCTTATTTGAAGATGCAGCATCATTCAGTAAAGATGACTTCGCCAAGCGAAAACATTATGCACTTACTAACGTAGCTTCAAAAAATTTCTTAGTGGCTGAAACAGGCTTGGTAACCGGTATTGCTGCCATTGTTCTTCTACCTGAAGGGGATCATATGGCCCCCATCGAGTTGGCCGCAGAATTTGAGCAACTGGTTAGCGAGCTACAGCAAACCTACCCTTTTCTAGAGATACGACCCTACGGCTCCATTCTATTAAATAAAGCTTTCTTTACTCATGCGACAGAAGAGTACGGAAAACTCATTGCCATTGGTATTGTACTGCTATTAGTAACTGCGGCTTGGATACTTAGATCCATTTTGGCTGCCATTTGCATTTTGATGCTGATGAGTTGTTCTGTTATGGCAGGGTTAGGCGTCACTGGATGGCTGAGTATTCCTTTAACGGCGCCCTCGTCCTCCTCGTCGATCATTGTCATGGCGCTATCAGTGGCCTGTACCATTCACCTTATTGCTGGCTACCTAAAACGTTTGGGCGTGGAACATTCAAAAATCAGTGCGGTGAAAGCATCCATTAAAGAGAATTTTAAACCTATTTTTCTCACCTCACTTACTACGGCCGTTGGATTTCTGTGTTTGAATATTTCAGCCGTTCCTCCCTATCGTTTTTTAGGTAATACCACGGCTATTGGCGTTGGCATGGCATTCGTTCTAAGTTTTACCTTACTACCCGCCTTGTTGGTTTTGCTGCCCTTTAAGGCACAAGAAAACCGTTCGGCAAAAACCATGGCAAATTTTTGGAAGCGCTTTGGGGCGAGAATTGCCAGTAAACCCGGCCTAATTAGTGCGCTATCCCTGCTGCTGATTATTGCCATGTCATTACCCATTCAAAAAAATGTCATTGATGATAAGCTTCTCACCTACTTTGATAAAGAAGTACCTATTCGAGCTGACACTGAATACGTAATGGAAAACTACAGCTCATTTTATGGCGCTTTTATGCCTATTCCTTCCGGCGAAAGCTATGGCATCACGTCACCAGACTACCTAAACAAACTGGATGAATATTTACATTGGGCTCGTCAGCAACCTGAAGTGAAAGTTGCTGTAGGCTTCTCTGATGTTATTAAACAACTCAACAAAAACATGAATGGTGATCAGGAATCTTTTTATCAGATTCCCGATAACCGAGAATTAATCGCGCAATATTTATTATTGTATGAATTGTCACTGCCGTTTGGCAAAGATCTTTCCACCCAAATCGATAGCGGCCGAAGTGCCAGTTTGGTTCGGCTTGGCTTTCATGACATATCCAGCGCTGATATGAGGATTTTTGAAGAACGCTCCCAAAAATTTATGACAGAAATTCTGCCGCCCAATATGCAATCACACCTAACCGGCCCGCCCATGCTATTTGCTCATATTTGGAATGATGCGACCAAAAGCAATCTAATGGGTATGGGCCTAGCCGTATTCTTAATATGCAGCTTAATCGGCCTGGCCATGAAATCCTTCAAAATGGGCGCTATCAGTCTACTACCCAACATTCTACCTGCATTGATGGCATTTGGTTTATGGGGAGTTATTAACGGCCAAATAGATATTGGCTCATCCATTGTGGCGGTTATTGCTTTCGGTATCATTGTGGACGATACCATTCATTTTCTGCACCGCTACCGCTATTTTCGCCAACAAGGTGAAAGTTACGCCTCGGCTATTGAGTTAACCTTTGCCTCAGTTGGAACAGCGCTATTCACCACCACTGTAGTACTGGCATTAGGCTTTGGCGTGTTGGCAATTTCTAACTTTACCCTCAACAGCTCCATGGGCATGCTCACCAGCATTACCATTGTATTAGCTCTAATTGTTGATTTTGTTTTTCTGCCCGCGTTTTTAGGTATTGTGGACAGAGACAAATAAAAAAGGCGGCACCTTATAAAGGTGCCGCCTCACTACACGAACGATAATTACAACCAATGCTTATTGAATGGTGCTTTCAAGCTGTACACTTCTTCCTGCCATCTTCAGTTCAACAGGAAAGTCCGCCGCCATCCAAGAATAAAAACCTTCGCGAAAATAGTACACATTGCTATAGCCCCAGTTTGATGCAAAGAAACTCGCCATAGCACTATTAATATTTAGGGAGCTACTGGTATAAAACACTATAGGCGTTTTGCGATCCAAATCTTTAGATACATATAACACCGAAAACTCACTAGCGTTAAAATCCAGATTCACCGCCCCTTCAATGTGGCCTAAACTCCAGGCCTGTGCATCTCTTACATCAATGAAAACAGCACCTTCATCAAACAGGTTTTTTGCCTCATTAAGAGATACGGTTTGCGCCCCAGATACTTCTGTCGGGGCTTCCGCCAACACCATCATGGAGGAAAAAGTTAAAGCCAGAACACTCACTACTCTCGTTAACAACTTCATTCGGAACACCAGAACAGGCTACTGAAAACTCATTTTCAGTATAGGTGTACAGGGGTAACCGATATGGAATATTTTGCTCTAAGAATACAATGAACTATTCGTACGACTTTGAATTTTTTAAAAAATATTGAAGGCGGGCGTCAACATAAACACATATCTAAGGCATTTAGTTTTTGCTGGGATCATTATTACTGACTAGTGCCATTAATTTGGCTTCAGAGCGAGATGGACAGTTATCTTCGTTATCTGGAACCTTTTTCCCTTTTAAAACCCGATCAGCCTGGCGTTGAAAAAGGTGGGACATATTATTTTGAGAAATTTCATTTTGCTTTTCCATGGCTTGATGCAGCTTTTTTTCTGTATTCATCAATCGTTGACCAATACCCATGGAACCTGTGTTTAAAAACTCTATTTTGCTTTCGAGAGATTTTATGCGGTTTTCTAACGCCATTTTTTCATCGGCTAGATCTTTTTGGCTGCGTTTCATTTTTTGAAGCTGTAACAACAAAATCAACATAGTGCCAGCCAATACCGAAGCTATTAATGCACCTATCCAAAACTGGTCGATAAACATAGCGTTTAACCTCGTTTAAAATCCAACCGCCGCGCTTGTGGTTGGATTACTGGTTTCTATCATTCTTTCTAAGTCAATCAGAATCAGAAGTTCACTATTTTTGTTGCAGACACCGGTTATGAATTTGGAGGTTTCTTCATTACCCACATTAGGTGCCTTTTCAATTTCCGATTCGTTCAGGTAGGTTACCTCGGCAACGCTATCCACCAACATACCAACCACCTGCTTTTCTACTTCGACAATAACGATTCGAGTGTTGTTATCAATTTCGCCCTGAGCTAGACCAAAGCGAATACGGGTATCAATTACTGTTACTACGTTACCGCGCAAATTAATGATGCCCAACACATAGTAGGGTGCGCCAGGTACAGGGGTAATTTCGGTGTAGCGCAATACTTCTCGAATTTGCATGACGTTAACGCCATAGATTTCTTCACCTAAACGAAAGGTTCCCCATTGGGTAACCTGATCATCTGATGCTGCGTCATCCTTTGCCATGTTGTTGCTTTCTCCTGCTACAAGGCCTTGTCAAATTCCCGACGTTTGCTTTTACGATATGTTAGAACCAGCACTATTTATGCCAACAGGCGCTTGTGCTTAGAGGGATTCCAGCTCTGCCCATTCATCTTCTGTGAGCATTTTGTCCAGCTCGATCAAAATCAATAACTCGTCATCTTTATGGCACACCCCTTGTATATATCGGGCACTTTCTTCGTTCCCTACATTGGGTGAGCTATCAATTTCAGATTGGCGCAAGTACACAACTTCAGCCACGCTATCTACTAAAATACCGATCACATGGTGGCTAGCTTCGATAATCACGATTCGGGTGTTATCGTTAATTTCACCTTGAGGCAATCCAAAACGCAAACGAGTGTCGATCACGGTAACCACTTTGCCGCGTAAGTTTATGATTCCCAATACATGATGAGACGCACCTGGCACTGGCGCGATATCGGTATAACGTAGCACTTCCTGGACTTGCATTACGTTAATACCATAGGTTTCCCCCGCCAAACGGAAGGTAACCCACTGAATAACCGGATCATCACTGGAACGGGATTGCGCTGTATTTGCCATAGTTCTTTTCCAGGTTAAATGCTTGTTTTATAACTATAGATCAGAGGTGGTGGGATGCCAGTTTATGACTGTTCTGCTTGCTCAATGATTTCCTGAAAACCATCGGTGTCAATGAGCGAACACATATGATCAACCACGGTACCTGCGAGCCAGGGCCTTTTGCCCCTTCTACTTCGCCATTTTATTTGATCTGGCTCTAAGGTGATGGATTGCTCCACTTGGTGACAAGCTAGCCCCCAGGCACAACCATGGATAGTAATGACATATTGCAGATCTTCTCGACTGGCAGGGTTATAACGCTCAGGCATCACACAAAGCGCTGTATCAAGAACTTTGATATTACCGGAATTTGGCGTTTGCAGGATGCCAATAAACCAATCGTACTGACCCGGTAGTGCATTAAATTTTCGATCAATTTGATGGATGGAACCCAACGTGATTAACGGCACCGCCAATTTCAGGCCAGCCACACTGAAGATCAAACATTCAAAACGGCTTTGGGCCCACTCTGGGCGCAATACTTCTTGCGGCTCGGGCTCCTGTTGTACTTCAAGTTTAGGTTCTTTAACCAGCTCTACATCTTCGTTAACAATTTCTTTATCAGCCGGCTTTTGATCGGGGATTTTGGGTTCTAGCGGTTGCTTTGCTTGGGGCGGATCTACAGGTTGTTGTGGCTCGGCTCTAGGAGCTACCTTTTGAGAAGGCTCCTTGGCTTTTTCTGGCTGATCTGGTTTCTCTTCTGGCGCAGGACGCAATAAAGACTCGCTCAATAACGCCACTGGCTTTTCCATCTGTTTGCTGATGGATGGCTCTTTGTAACGCTTTGGC
>JBFKSL010000119.1:0-10078 GCA_041626995.1 Ketobacter sp.
GTCTTCGTAATGGGTAGTGAGGGCATGCCAGTCCGCTACGAACAGAAAACATTCGTATTCGTGCTGCAATTTTACCCAGTTTTTGAGAACGCCGTGGTAATGGCCAAGATGCAGGTTGCCTGTGGGGCGCATGCCCGAAAGGACACGCTGCTCCGAAACTGCTGAACTCAAGATGAACTCCTGATTAGTCGCTTTTATGATTCTGTGGCTGGAACCGCGCCTTGGTCTCTCGACCATGGTCTCCAGCATGAAAGCAGGTGATTATAGCGGCTTTAGGGCGGCTCTAAAAAGAGTGTTTATCAGGAATGTGGAATAAAGTGGAAATGGTCGGGTTTTTCGGTTGTTGGACAACAGGTTAGCTGTCCTACTGGAACGGCTCAGGATCACCCTTTCCAACCCGCAACAGCACCGGCACATCCTCTTCCAAATCCACTACGGTCGTAATTTCCATTTCACCCCAGCCGCCATCCAGAATCAAATCCACCGAAGATCCCACCCGCTCTTGAATTTCTTCCGGATCAATAGTTGGGTATTCATCCCCTGGAAAGCGTAGCGTGGTGCTCATAATGGGTTCACCCACTTCCTCTAATAATGCCTGCACAATCGCATTATCAGGCACCCGCATACCCAGGGTTTTCTTTTTCGGGTGCATCAAACGGCGTGGCACTTCATTGGTGGCCTTCAATACAAAGGTGTAGGGCCCCGGCGTGTGGGACTTTAATAGACGAAACGCCCAATTATCCACCTTCGCGTAAGTGGCCAGCTCGGAAAGATCCCGACATAGAATGGTAAACTGGTGCTTATCGTCCAATTGCCGCATGCGCACGATACGCTCCAAACCCCGCTTATTTTCCAAAGCACAGCCAACGGCATATGCCGCATCGGTTGGGTAAACCAGCACTTCCCCCTTACGCAGGCGATCCGCAGCCTGTTTCATCAACCGTTTCTGGGGGGTTTCTGGGTGGATACGAAAGATTTCAGTCATTCAATTGGGCCTAAACGCCTAATGGCTCAAGTAATTCTGCGACCGGGCGACAGCGAGATGGTAAAGGAGGCATCCTACCCAACTGCACCCATGGCATGGAGGGGCCATGATAATCACTTCCTTGGGAAGCATAAAGATTAAATTTAACCGAAAAATCAGCAAGTTGCTGGACAACTTCAGGGCTATGGGTGGCTACGGATACTTCAATAGCCCGGCCACCCGCTTCAGCAAAGGCGGCAATGAGTCGTTCCAGCTTGGCTCGAGTGAGCTTATAGCGCCCCGGATGAGCCAAAACCGGCACTCCCCCGGCCTTTACAATCCATTCTGCGGATTCTTCAATCGAGGGCCAGTCGGTTTTCACATAAGCAGGCTTAGACACCGCCAAATACTTATGAAAAGCCTGCTTTTTGTCTTTGCAAATGCCCTCGTCGACCAAGGTTTGAGCAAAGTGAGGTCGAGCCGGTATGCGCTGGGGCGCACTTTCCGCTGCCTTCTCATAAATGCCCGAATAACCCAGTTTCGCCAGACGTTGGCCGATGGCTTTGGCTCTTTCTTCCCGACGAGCCATTTGGCTGGCTAAGTTAGCCTGGAAAGCCGTATCACTGTGATTCACCCCCAAACCAACAATATGTATATCCTGATTAACCCAACAAGATGAAATTTCCACGCCCGCCACTAAGGCCATGTTGAGTGATTCGGCTATCTCGGCGGCCTCCTGCAAGCCTGACACAGAGTCGTGATCCGTTAACGCTAGGCCTTGCAAACCGGCCTGTTGCGCCGCCTGCATTAGCTGGCTTGGAGACAGCTCACCATCAGATTGTGTCGAATGGGTATGCCAATCCACTTGATCAAGTTGGGTTAAGCTCACGAAGAATGCCCCTGTGGGAGATTTGGAGAGGTGCTTCAAGCACACAAATATCTTATCATTGAAGCGCTTCTATCTGGACGAATGAATTAATAATGAAACAGTTTTTCGACTTTTTCCCTGTACTGCTCTTTGTCGTTGCTTATTTTATGAGCAAAGACATGATTCTTTCCACCAAAGTTCTGCTTGTCGCCAGCCTGATACAGATCGCTGTATTCTGGCTATGGAAGCGCACGGTGGAAAAAATGCACCTAATCACTTTCGCAGTGGTGCTGGTCATGGGCACGCTCACCATTGCCCTGGATGATCCCATTTACATTATCTGGAAGCCCACCATAGTAAACTGGACTCTCTCGGTGGTGTTCCTGGCCAGCTTGATTATTGGCAAAAACCTGGTGCGCAAAGCAGCGCACGGTTTTCTGACCCAAACGCCTCACCTGCGCCTGGACATGCCGGAGAACAAATGGGCTCCCCTATGCCTGATATGGTCGCTTTATCTATTCATGCTCGGCGTAATCAATCTTTATGTCGCCTTCAATTACGACGAAGAAACCTGGGTCACCTTCAAATTAGTGGGCTTTACTATTATCAATATGATCTTCTTCGTGGGGCAGTTTCTTTATTTTTCAAAATTCATCAGCGAAGTGGAAACCAATAATCAGGAGTCACAAAGTTAATGCTATACGCCATCGTCAGTGAAGATGTGGAAAACAGTTTAGAAAAACGCAAATCGGCACGGCCAGATCACCTGGCACGATTACAGGAACTCACCGACCAAGGCCGCTTGTTGGTAGCAGGTCCTTTCCCCGCCATCGACAGCAATGATCCTGGTGAAGCAGGTTTTACCGGCAGTTTGGTAATCGCCGAATTCGAAAACCTGGAAGCAGCACAAAGCTGGGCTGATGCTGACCCCTACATCGCCGCCGGGGTATACAAACAGGTCATGGTAAAACCCTATAAAAAAGTGCTGCCTTAATAAACGGATTGTGAACTAATTTAAAGCGAATCCTGCGGCACAACACTAAACTGCGCAAAAAACTCTACGGGGAAAAACAGTGAAACACGCCATCTACAGCTTGATCATCTCACTTCTCATGATCCAGGCAGCCCATGCAAAAACCCTATACATACATGACAATCTACGCGTAGATATGCGTTCCGGCCCCAGCGTTGAATATCGAATTATAGATTTTTTGCGCAGTGGCACCTCGCTGGAATTGATGAAAGTATCTGGCGAATGGATTCAAGTAAAAGCAAAAGGTAAAGAAGGCTGGATTCAATCTCAATACACATCTGAAACCCCCATCGCCCGCGCCCAGCTAACCAAAGCGCTGCAACAAATCCAGGCATTGCAGCAGGAAAACAGTACGCTGAAAAAGCAACTTGGCAGCACACAACAGGAACTCAACGGCTTAAAATCCGATCATCGCCAAGTCACTACCAGTACAGAGAAGCTACAAAAAGAACTGGATCATATTCAACAAATTTCACGAAATGCCATCACCACCGAAGCGGCTTATCGACAACTACAAGAAGAATCCGAACTTTTAAAAGTGGACATCGAAAAACTAAAGGTAGAAAACATTCGCCTTAGTGAAGACAACCTAGCAGAAGGAATTCAATGGGGTGCAGCAGCCGTTCTGCTGGGTGTCATTCTGGCTTGGTTGATTTCAAAAAGCTCCGCAAAAAAACGACGTAGCGAATGGTAAAAACCCATTAGCAACACAAGCCCGCCAATGTGCGGGCTTTTTTATTTTCTAGTCTATAAATCGAATCACAAGCCACCATAACCGTGTTCCTGGGCGCAATTTTAGCGGTAAAAAACAACTCCACTAATCCTGATAAACACTTCAAAGATACCTGTATTCCTTCCCAACCCTAATTAAAACGCTTTCTATTCGATTACAAATCGTTACCTGCTATAACCTTGTTTTTCTAGATATATACAGCGTAGATTTAAGCTTCCGACACTTACACAAAAATAATAGATCCATCAGGAAAGATTATGTTTACGTTACGGAAATTTTCTAAAAGACTACTGAGTAAAAAATCCTTCATGGGGCTAACATTCGCAACCGCTTCCTTAATGAGTGCATACAGCAGCGGTAACGGAGTTTGTAATCCACTTTCAATAAACACCTGCGGTTTACCCTTCCCTTCTAATTATTGGTCACAACCCTCTGCCGAATCCCCAACCGGCAGGGAATTGCTCATCACCAATGACATCGTGCGACCAGAAGTTATGGAACAACTTCCAGAAGAGTTAGGCATTAGCCCGGAACTTATATTCAACGGCTATCATGGTTTTTCTTCTGCTTCAGCGGTGGTGTTTGAATTCGAAAACCGCCCCGACGAAACCAGCTTGCCTAAATTGGGTGGGGATGCGGTACTGGCATTCGATCTCACCAGTGGCGAGCCAGTGGACATTCGCGCCGAAATGAATAAATACGCACGCGGCCGACAGGTAAGCGCACCAGCAGAAGTGTTGGAAGTCTTTCCAATGGATCGCTGGCCATTCGGACACACCATTTTAGTGGTGGTAACCAAAGCGCTAAATATCCCCGATGAAGCAAGCGACTTAAACAGTTTGAGTGAGGGTCAGGACTCGCCCTATATCGCCGAACTGCACCAAGCCATCGCATCAATGGGTATCGAGCTAGACCAAGTTCGCAATGCCACAATGTTTAGCGTGCGCGACCGCCAAGAAGTGGTAGGCCCTATTCGCACACTGGTGGAGGACGCCTTTAATCGCGATCACCCGGTACGCAATGTGGAAGTTCACTATAAATCGTACTTTGGCCGCAAAGCTGCATTGATCACTGGAGAATTACTGACCGATAACTATCGCACAGAAGACGGTATTGGCTTAGTGGATTTCGACAGCGAACCCAAAGAACAATGGATTCCCTTCCGTTTAACTTTACCGCGCAAAGCGCGCCAAACCGGTTCAGTGCCGGTGGCTTTTTATGCTCACGGTTTAGGCTTGAACAAGGGCTCAGACATTATTCAGTCCAATATCAACAACAGCCTGGGTATCGCCACCTTCAGCGTAGACTTCCCCAACCACGGCGCCCGCTCTGCTGTCGATGGTGGCTATGTAATGCTCAACCTACACATATCCAAACTGACCCGTTCAATCGGTATGATGACTCAGCACGCCATCGATTTTGCCGCCGCTCACAAAGCCCTTATCGGCTTGGCAGATTTGGATGTGTTAGGTAAGTGGAACTGGAATACCCGCTGCTGGAAATGTGCCGATGGTATACCCGATATCGATACCAGCCGCGTATTTATGCAAGGCACTTCTTTGGGCGGTGTATTGGGTTCATCCTATGCAGCCCTTTCTCCTGACTTGATGGGTGCATCCTTCCACGTAGCGGGTGTGGGTGTAACCAGTATATTGGCGGGCTCCATTCTGTGGGATGCAATGTTCTCTCACCTGGAACCATCCGCAGCCAATGGCGCAGAAGCACTCATGCTAAAAGGCGCCATTCAGCAAATGCTGGACCACGGTGATTCCATCAACTACATCGACTATATGCGTAACCCAATCGAAGGCCGCCCCATACGCCCATTAATGGTATTAGTAGGAAGCGGCGACAATATCGTGACCAACGACAGTACCGTTGCTATGGCCAGACTCACCGACATGCCGCAAGTAGGCAGAACCCTGTTTGAAATGCCTGGCGTAGAAACCACGGAAGATTACGATGAATACGGATTTGGCGTAGTACAACTGCCTCCCCTAACGGCAGATCTGCAACCCATACTTGGCTCGTTAATAACCGATGCTTCGGCGCACCTGTCCTTTTTCTGGACAGCCACCGCCAGACACCAAAAAGCCTGGACCAAGCGTTTTATTCTGAACGAACAATAATCCATGCCCAGAGCGGAGTTCTGCTCCGCTCTTTCCAACCAACCCCTGACCAGCGTCTATAATTCAATCAATAGCTGCAATATACTACTAGATCGAGTTGCTAATTAAGATTCGCTGCGGCAAGATCACCCCTTAAAATAGAATTACTTAGATATTATTAGAATGAAAACCAGCTCAGTTTCCATTCATTACGTGAAAACCGCTCTAGCCAGAGCGGAAAAAGCAGGCATTGACATTCAGCCCTACCTGGATCGCCTCGACGTATCGGAAGAACTCATGCAAGACCCCACCGCCCGCATTCCCAGCGAACAATATGTGGCCATGGCCATGCGTTTGGTGAAGTCCTGTAATGACGAATTTTTGTGTGTTGGTGGCATCAAACGCACCAAACCCGGCACCTTCGCCTTGATGAGCCACGCGGTCATCAATTGCGAGAACCTGCAACGGGCCATACTGCGCTGCTTTCAGTTCTACAACCTGTTCCTGGATGACATCCACTTCAAACTGCAAAGAAAAGGCGATGAAGCCGTAATTGCTGTGATTCTGGATGATCCAGAAATGGATTGGGACCACGCCACCGTTGATAGCTGCCTGGTATTGCTGCACCGCTTCTTCAGCTGGTTGATTGGACAAAGGCTGGAGCTTACTCAAGTGTCCTTAAGTGGTGAACCCCCTTTACACCGAGAAGAATACCAGCGCCTCTACCGCACTCGAATTCTGTTCAATCAGCCCCAAAACGCCCTGCACTTCAAACAAAAGTTCTTGGATAACCCGGTAACCCAAACCGAGAAAACCCTGAAAGCCTTCCTTCATGAAGCGCCTTACAACCTTGTGGTTATCCCCGATAACGACGACAGCTTAACAGCCAAAATTCGCGCCATCATTGGCAATGACTTTCGTCACGACTTCCCTGATTTCGAGACCGTGGCCAAAGAACTTAACAGCACCCCCCAAACCCTGCGCCGCCATTTAAAACAGGAAGGAACCTCTTACCAGGAAATAAAAGACACCATGCGCCAGGACGCGGCAATTTACTATTTAAACCGCTCCCAGCTTACCATCAATGAAATTGCCGAGCTTATGGGCTTCTCAGAGCCTAGTACGTTCCACCGCGCCTTTAAAAAATGGACAGGGCTAACCCCAGGCGCCTACCGGCAAAACAGCGATCAACACCCCGAGTAGGCCGTGACCAATCCTCATAACACCTTAGATGCTTTCATGGGGTTTGGTGGTGTTCATCCTGAGGAAAACAAGAGAGCCCAAAATTGGGGAGGTTACCTGGAAGTCCCCATGCTACTGGTAGCACTATGGATATTGCTGGATTGGTATTTATTCACCAAAGGCATGATTAGCCACGAAGAACGCCGATTAAGTGACTGGGCCATTTGGAGCTTTTTCCTGTTTGAAACCAGCCTGATCACCTTACTGTGTACAAACAAGCTGCAACACATCAAACGAAACTGGGCAAATGTAGCCATTATTCTACTGGCATTTCCAATTCTCTATGACAGCCATCAGGAATTTGCCATTTTACGTGTAGTACGCCTCTTATTTCTGGTTGGCTATTTCACTCACAATTTACGCATTGTGCGCAATGTGCTGATGCAAAATCACTTGGGTAAAACCCTCGTGGTAGCCATTATGTTTATTACAGGCGGTGGGATATTAATTGCAGGGATCGACCCAGCCATAGAATCCCCTGCCGATGGCATTTGGTGGGCATGGGTAACGGTTACCACCGTAGGCTATGGCGACATCGTGCCAGAGAGCACCGCTGGCCGAGCGTTTGCTTCTTTACTGATTCTGCTGGGTATTGCCATGGTGTCGCTTATTACGGCTAACGTTTCTGCTTACCTCTTATCCAAAACCGCAGAAAAAGAACTGCGTTACGAACGACGCGAATTGAAAAAACTGATCGAACTGGAAAATCGCGTTGACAGAATCGAGCAGAAAATAGATCAGCTCCTTGAGCAAAAACAAATCAATAGAGAATAACCCTCACCAGCTTGAGAAATCTCTCACTTTTTTAACCTCCCCCTGTCTCTATAATAAGGCCGCTTTCTAGGACTCGATACTTTCCCCTTTCTATGGATAACGTGGCCAATACATCACACTAAAACGGCCACCAGAATCGCCAAGATTGGTGAAAACCACAAGGACGTTAAATGAACACTGCAGTAACGCTTTCTGTCGAGCATATCGACTCAGCCTCTTATAGCGACACCGCCTTATTGGAAAAAATTTTTACCGCCGCTAATAAACGATTCTTTAAAGGGGCAGTACAAGCGAGCATTATCTGGGAAGTTCCCAAGGGGACTGTAGCCGTATCTACCGGCACCAAAGGCGACTCGTTAATACCAGGCAGTGAAACCGAAAAACAATTTGAAACAGCTACTCGACATATCAAACTACAAAATTTCGAACAAGCCGTGCCGCTATTAATTAATTGCGCAGAAGCTAATCATCCGGATTCCAAATTATTGCTCAGCCATATCCTTAAACGCAAAAATGACGAGCGCTGGCAGCACTACGCAGCCTCCTATAACCAACACTTTGCCACTATTCGCGTTGTACCCGCTGCCTGCTATTACCCGGAATCGAAAACCATCGCCATTCACCCTCATTTGCAAGAAACAAACACGCCTCAGTTTGTTTTAAAATATCTGATTTACCATGAGTGCTGCCATCAACTGATTGAATGCAGTGACGAAGCTCCTCATACAGATGAATTTATGCAATGGGAATACAAAGCCCCCAATCGAGACCGAGCTTTAGATTGGCTTGAGAACAAAGGCTTTCCAACGTTACGCACGGCTAATGATAGTTAAGAAAGTTGCTACGCAATGGCTTGCCGCACTTTTAGGTGTTTTCATTTTTTCAGGCAATGCAATTAGTGCCTCCGGCAGCCTCAATGATTGTGCAAAAAAACCCAGTTACCATTGCTTAGTAACCTTCATAAGCAATGAAGTTGAACAATTAGAAAACACAGAGCAAGCCTCTTCAGCTCAAATCCACTGGAAATTTGAAACACAACAGAACCGAGCTACAACAAAAAAAAACATAACCTCGCCTGTTCATGCAAAACTAACCAATGAAGAGCGCTATCTAAACCAAATAAACAAAGCAGCTGGCAAAAACAAACCGGAACCACCCGAAGTAAACGCGCCGTTTATGGATGCGGATGCTTTTATGCCCGACACACTTCTCGTGGAACAATTCACATTAAGATTAGAAGATAGCAACGCCAACAAAACCAAGCGCAAGCTAATTGAACAGACCATCAACTCGCCTCAATCGGATCAAACCAATCAACTTATTATTGAAGTAGCAAGAGCAGAAATCATTAGCGGTGCACCACAAAAAGGGTTAAACACACTGAATACTGCGCATGTAGACAGTTTTAGTGACGCCCTACTATTTCAAGAAAAACAATTTACCAGCGAGCTTGCAGCCTATTCCGAAAAACTGTTTCTTGATCCAACCTTCAATCAAACTCGCTGCAACCAAAATCAAAACCCAACCATTGCGGCCACAGACACATTTGTTAGCGGCCAAACCGTAAAATTGTTAAACAATATAAATCAAATACCCAGCATCAGTTTACAGACAAAACTCAAGTTAGCGTTGCTGCGTTTGCATAAAAACGCAGAGTCCTGCCCACTACTCACCACCCTCCTAATAAACTTCTTTATACAACAGGAAATTTATTTATATACTGAACAAAAGAAATCACTCTTATCTTTAATTTATTTCGCTCGTTCCATTCGCCGCTATTACATTTAATGCCTGCGCAAAAAACTGCACACAGTAAAAAAACACAGGCACAGATAGACATTTCAAAAGCAAAATTTATTTGTATTTTTTAAAACAAAATTTAAATTTATTTTCGTGCATAATTCCGACCGAGCATCCGCTCTGTTTTAATCCCAACCTTTTCACATTTCCGTGTAGGAAATTGCACAATTTGTTGTAAGCCTATTGTTTTGCAAAGAAAGCATTTGTACTCTACCCGCGTTCTTCGACATTTTTAGTCGAAACAGGCAGAGCCATGTAAGCGGGGGCTTATCACAATACAGGCTCTGACCTTTTCTATGGATGGGAGTTAAAATGACCACGAGCATCACGCTGTTCCGCAATCTGACAGACCTGTCAGATGAGGAATGGAAAAATTTAGATATTCATTTATTTATTGCAGCAAACTTTAATCGATACTGTTCTAACTTAATTAAGAAAATCGGTTTACAGTATTTACCAAGTGACGCACCAGATTGTTTACTGGGACTGTTTTGCGACATTGCTTACAAACCCCTTACCAGCGTGCACGGTAAAAATCTGGACGCAGAAGGTGAAC
>JBFKSL010000120.1:0-10074 GCA_041626995.1 Ketobacter sp.
CGTTGAACGTGCTGGTGTTTCAGCTGATGCCATCAACCGCATCTACATGGGTTGCGTGTTACCAGGAGGTTTAGGCCAAGCGCCTGCGCGGCAAGCTGCATTAAATGCAGGTCTACCAAAATCAGTTCAAGCCACCACCGTAAACAAAATGTGTGGTTCTGGTATGCAAGCAACCATTATGGCTACTGAAGCGTTAATGGCTGGCACGGCTGATGTCATTGTCGCCGGCGGCATGGAATCGATGTCTAACGCGCCTTATTTAATGCATAAGCACCGCGCCGGCAGCCGCATAGGTCACGATACCCTAAAAGATTCCATGTACCTTGATGGGCTGGAAGATGCGTATGAAGAAGGCACTTTAATGGGCGTGTTTGCAGAAAACAATGCACGCCAATTTGGCTTTACCCGTTCAGACCAAGATGCCTACGCACTGGAAGGATTAAACCGGGCCAAAAACGCCATTGCCAATGGGCTTTTTGAAGAAGAAATAACGCCTGTTGAAGTGGCTACAAGAGCAGGCAAAGTAGTGATATCTATTGACGAGCAACCAGGAAAAGCAAAAGCAGATAAAATCCCTGCATTGAAACCTGCATTTGCCAAAGACGGCACTGTTACAGCAGCCAACTCATCATCAATATCCGACGGTGCCGCGGCACTCGTACTCACACGAGCCAGCGTGGCAGAAAAATTAGGTATGAATGTTTGCGCAAAAATCATTGCCACTGATTGCCACGCGCATGAACCCGGAGACTTCCCCTCTGCCCCGGTTCCAGCCATGAGAAAGGTCATGGAACAGGCAAACTGGTCAGTGGATGACGTAGACCTTTTTGAAGTGAACGAAGCCTTTGCCGTAGTAGCCATGATAGCCATGAAAGAGTTATCCATTCCCCATGAAAAGTTGAATGTTAACGGCGGTGCCTGTGCGCTAGGTCATCCTATCGGGGCTTCCGGCGCCCGAATAATTACCACCCTACTTGCGGCACTTAAAAATCGCGGGTTAAAACGCGGGGTAGCGGGGATTTGTTTAGGCGGTGGTGAAGCTACAGCGATTGCAGTGGAATTGGTCTAATTAGAAATCAAGACACAGAGGAAAACCATGAAAAACATTACAGGATTAGCAGCCATTGTTACCGGCGGGGCTTCTGGTTTGGGCGCTGCAACAGCTGAAATGCTGTCCCAGGCTGGAGCAAAGGTAACAATCTTTGACATGAACGAAGAAGCTGGCCAGGCGCACGCAGATAAGATACAAGCCAATTTTACAAAAGTTGACGTTACCAACGAAGATAATGTTCAGCAGGCCATTGCCGATGCGGAAAAGGCAAATGGGATTGCCCGAATTTTGGTTAACTGTGCTGGTATAGCTACCGGGGCGAAAACGGTTGGTAAAGAGCATTCACCACACCCAATGGGGCAATTTAGAAAAACCATTGAGATAAACCTTATTGGTACTTTCAACGTTATCACTCATTTTGCTGCCAGGCTTTCTACCGTAGAACCTATTGGCGAAGAACGTGGTGTAATCGTTAACACTGCCAGCGTTGCGGCCTATGAAGGCCAACTAGGACAGGCCGCATACTCGGCCTCCAAGGGCGGAGTTGTCGCTATGACTCTTCCAATAGCACGAGATTTATCACAATACGCCATACGCGTAGTGTCCATTGCGCCTGGCATATTCTATACCCCCATGATGGCGGGGATGCCACAGAACGTACAGGATGCTTTAGGCAAGCAAGTACCTTTTCCTTCCCGCTTGGGTCAGCCTGATGAATATGCACTTATGGTGCAAAGTATCATCGCAAACCCTATGTTAAACGGTGAAGTCATTCGATTGGATGGTGCCATTCGAATGCAACCTCGATAAAACAACAATTTTTTCATTGGAAAGCAAACGGACATGACATTTAAAACACGCATTACTGAGTTGCTAAACATCGAATACCCCATAGTTCAAGGCGGCATGATGTGGGTAGGCCGTGCAGAGCTTGCTGCCGCAGTATCCAACGCTGGAGGTCTTGGTATCCTCACCGCTTTAACCCAGCCTACACCTGATGATCTACGTAAAGAAATAGATCGTTGTCGTACAATGACAGACAAACCATTTGGGGTAAACCTTACTCTACTACCGTCGGTGAACCCACCACCGTATGCAGAATACAGAAAAGCCATAATTGATAGCGGCATTACCATTGTTGAAACAGCGGGTCACAACCCAAGAGAACACGTTGAAGACTTTAAAGCCCACGGTATTAAAGTTATTCATAAATGCACTGCGGTTCGGCATGCATTATCCGCGGAAAGAATGGGTGTAGACGCCATCTCGATCGATGGATTTGAGTGCGCAGGCCATCCTGGTGAAGATGACATCCCGGGTTTAATTTTAATCCCCGCAGCCGCTAACAAAGTGAAAGTGCCAATGCTTGCCTCTGGCGGCATTGGTGATGGACGGGGTTTAGTGGCTGCACTGGCCTTAGGCGCTGATGGCATTAATATGGGTACGAGATTTTGCGCAACCGTTGAAGCGCCAATTCATCAACGTGTAAAACAATTTTTGGTGGATAATGATGAACGCGCCACTAATCTAATTTTCAGATCACTACGTAATACTGGCAGGGTTAGTAAAAACAGTGTTTCAGATGAAGTGGTGGAAATATTAAATAACCCAGAATCGAAATTCGACGACATTCATCAGTTGGTGAAAGGTGCTGATGGACGAAAAGCCCTAGAAAGCGGCGACCTGGATGCAGGCTTAATTTGGGCGGGCCAGGTTCAAGGCTTAATTGATGACATCCCAACCGTTGATGAGCTAATACAACGCATTGTTAGTGATGCATCCAATATTATTCAAGATCGCCTGAACGGCATTTTATCGTAAACAGTCTTCAGTCCTGCTGCTGAACAGCTTCTGCGTTCCAGCAGGACACCTTCCCTCTTGGTATACCAAGCAACTGCATCTTTCACTGTTTCTGCAATAGGACGCGGATTCCAATGCAAATCGTTTCGAGCCTTACTGTTATCCATCTTCTTAAATGCGCTGGATAAAAACACCGCATTAGTACTAACGATAAAATCTTTACGCCGCAAAAGCTTTAGCGCACTTTCGGCAATCCAGGCAACACCATAGGCCACCGAATGAGGAATAACCCGAATAGGTCTATGACCGCCCTCCGTAGCTGCCAAATTATAAAAATCTCGGTTAGTAATAAATTCGTTGGCAACAATGTAGCGCTCACCTATCTTTCCATATTTTTCTGCCCGCAATGCAGCATCTGCGACATCGCGAATATCAACCGTTGGTGCGGCAGCTTCTATAGTAAAACGCACTTTACCCGATGCCACCAACCATAACATGTTGCCATGTGGCGTAGGCTGATAATCTTCAGGTCCATAGGTATTAGCAACACACAAGGCCACACCTGGCAATCCTTTTTCTCGACAAAAACGGAAAAACTGATCCTCTGCCTGTAGTCGGGCTAAAATATAGGGAGACGCCTGATCGTGCCAATTAAATTCAATATCTTCCGTAACCAAACCATCCGGGTTAATGCCTAAGGTTCCCATGGTACTGGTAAAAATAAAACGCTCAATATTGCAGCTTAAAGCCGCCTCCATTGCATTAACCAAGCCTTCAACATTACTTTGATAAAGTGGTTTTGAATCCGTTAACCAAAATCGAGCATCCACTACGCTGTAGAATACTGAACTACAACCGTCCATAGCAGATTTTAAAGATTCTACATCCAACACGTCACCATAAAAGATTTGCACGGGAAGATCTTCAAACGCTTCTTGGTTACTGGTTTTTCGGATTAAAACTCGAACGTTGCGCCCCTGCTCAACCAAGGCGCGTACAGTGTGGCTACCAAGAAACCCGCTGGCACCGGCAACGAGAACAGGCTTTTCCATAACACTCAAAGCTCCTCTGTAGTTTTAATTTATATGTTTTAATTGTTGTACGTTAATTATTAAGTTCTTTAATATTTTTAAAATAAGATAGTGATTCAGGGTTAGCTAACGACTCAACATTTTTTACCGGCCTTCCATGCACCGCGTCTTTTACAGCTAATTCAGAAATTTTCCCTGAATGGGTGCGAGGAATATCCTCTACTGCAAGCACTTTTGCAGGAACATGACGTGGTGTGGCATTATGGCGAATTTCTCTTTTCACCTGATCAATTAAAGCATCTGTCAGCTTACTGTCAGGCTTTAGCCGCACAAACAAAATCACCCGCACATCATTATCCCAGTCCTGACCGATAACCACCGATTCCAGTATTTCGTGAATATTCTCCACCTGCCGGTAAATCTCAGCAGTGCCTATGCGAACGCCACCTGGGTTTAGGGTAGCATCAGAACGACCGTAAAATATCATGCCGCCCTGCTCCGTTAATTCTACCCAGTCACTATGGCACCATATGCCAGGATACTTGGAAAAATAGGCATCAAAATAGCGCTTTCTATCGCGGTCATTCATAAATCCCAAAGGCATTGCTGGATGTGGTGATAAACAAACCAATTCGCCTGGACTCGCCGTGATGGCTTTACCTTCTCCATCAAAAACTTGCACGTCCATAGCCAAATGTCGCTTTTGACACTGCCCTGCATAAACCGGCCCAATCGGGTTGCCTCCCACAAAACAACCTATAATATCAGTGCCACCTGAAATGGAAGATAAGCATACATCTTTGCTCCAACATTGGTAGACATATTCAAATCCATCGCCGGACAACGGAGAACCAGTAGAAAGTATTGTACGTAATTGAGAAAAATCACAATTACCCAAAGGCGAAACATTTTGCTTTGCACAGGAATCCAAATATTTAGCAGAGGTGCCAAAGTGTGTTACTTTTTCCTTGGCAACAAGCTCTGGCAACTGGTTCGCATCAGGATAAAAGGGAGAACCTTCATATAACACCAGCGTAGCTCCAGACGCCAATGCACTAACCTGCCAGTTCCACATGGCCCAGCCACAAGTTGTGAAATACAACAATCGATCTTTTGGCTTTATGTCACACTGCAATTGATGCTCTTTAAAGTGGTGCAGTAATGTTCCACCTACCGAGTGAACAAAACATTTGGGCAAACCGGTTGTGCCTGAAGAGAACAAAACAAATAAGGGATCTCGAAAATTCAATGAGACAAATTGAATAGGCTTGACATTATAGGGTGCACAAAAATTTTGTAACAGAACGCCTTTATCACCTAACTCAGATATATCTGGTTTTGTATTAACAAAGGGGATTATTACGACTTTTTTAACACAGGGCAGATGCTCTGCCAGATCAGTTATATTGGATATAGAATCAAACGCTTTCCCGTTATATGTATATCCATCAGCACTGAATAAAATCTTGGGTTCAATCTGCCCAAAGCGATCTTTTAAACTATTAATACCAAAGTCCGGCGAACAAGATGCCCAAACCGCACCTAAAGAAGTTACAGCCAGCATGACAGCAACGGTATCCGCAATATTAGGAAGGTATCCAGCAACACGATCGCCCTTTTCAACCCCAGCGTCAATTAATGCCTGCTGCAACACAGAAACCTGATCACACAATTGTTGTTTGGAAACCTCCAAGCGGCGACCATTTTCATGACAGAAAATCAACGCAGGCTCACACTGAATACCGTTCAATAAGTTTTCAGCATAATTTAGATTAGCCTCAGGGAAGAATTTAGCGTTGAACTGATCTTCTTTATTTACAAGAACCTTATGGCCGGATTCTCCAATAACACCGCAAAAATCCCATACAGAAAGCCAAAATAATTCCAATTCATCAACAGACCAGTGCCACAGGTCATCGTAATCCTCAAAAATGCGATTCTCTGTTTTACCCACGACATTCATAAATTGCCAAAGCAGGGTATCGTGAATACGCTGCTCTGTTGGTTCCCATAATGGTTTCATTCTTATCCTATGTTTTAACTGTTTATTCATCAAGAGCGAAATTTCTGCAGTGTCATGGAATGACGATACCTGGATGCGGGGTGCGTATTTAGCGTCACCTGCATAATCCCTCCATCGGACACTTTATAAGTACGACGAATTTCCAAGGCGGCAGAACCTTCCTGCACATGTAGATCAGAGGCCAACTTTTTTGAAATTAATGTAGCAGATATCTGCTGATGTACCTCTGCAACAGCCTGACCAAACATATCTTCTATTAAAGGAAATATTGGTCCCTGATGACGCATCAACATTCTTCCAACCGCCGCGAAAGAACGATTAATGTAATACTCCGATTGACCAACTGGTTCATCTGATTCTTGGGTTCTACGCCACCCCAAAACCTGTAACCACTCTCCCCCTTGCTCAAGGCCAGTTCGTTTAGCCAGTTTTTTATCAATCTCGACCATTTTGATAGATTCGATTGCAAAATGGGTATCAGTACCAAAAGTCAGAAGGTCATTGATCGTCATAACCTGATGGATATCGCTGTCACGATTACGGAGCGGTACCACGATAGTGCCCGCACCACGTCGAGAAGACACCAGCCCATCATCACGTAACACTCGAATAGCCTCTCTTACTGTATGACGGCTAACCGAAAAGCGCTTGCACAATTCGTCTTCGGTCGGAATCAATGATCCCACGGGGTATACACCATTCACAATTTCGGTTTTTAACTCAACTGCCAACTGCATATATAGAGGTTGTTTCGTATCTACCGGAGATGTGCTTCGAGCTATTGTTTTCATCACAGTTTTTATCTTGGCCATTTATAGTTACAAGTCGCTTCAAGTTCAACAGTATATTTGTCCGTACATATATGTCAAATATTATGTTTAACGCATTATTACATAGATTTAAATAAAGCATTATGACATTATTGTTGTCCGGACATATTAAATAGACAAAACCAAAAAGAACTTAGGCAAAAATAGCCGCCCCAGGCTGATGTGCTGGAGACAGTGATGACTAAAAAAATAACAGGTATCAAAGAAATCCTTTCCGAACCAGTAAACGTTCCCGTTGAAGCATATATTTCTGAGAGCTACGTTCGCGAAGAACGGGATAAGCTTTGGCGAAAAGTTTGGCTCCAGGCTGGCCGTGAAGAAGAGCTAATAGAAGTGGGAAATTACATCACTTTTGAGATTTTGGATGATTCTGTCATTATTGTTCGGACTCCCGACGGCCTGCGCGCCTTTCACAACGTCTGCCCCCATCGCGGTCGACGCCTAATTGATATACCTAAAGGTTCCCGCAATGCTTATGGCCAACGCAGTCAATTTTTTTGCGCCTATCACGGCTGGAAATTCAATTTAAATGGGGAAAACACTCATATTCCACAACAAGAAGACTGGCAAGGCGCATTAAAAAATTGCAGCGGTTTAACACCTGTTAATTTGGACACCTGGGGAGGCTGGATATGGATCAATCTTAACCCTAACTGCGAACCTTTACACGATTACCTTAGCCCAGTTACCCACATGCTTGACCCATTTGAGCTACAAAACATGCGCTTTCGCTGGCGCAAGTGGGGAATATTTGATTGCAATTGGAAAGTTGCACTAGAAGCGTTTAACGAAACCTACCACGTTCAAACCACGCACCCTGAGTTTAACCAATTTGGATCGTTCCGCGGTTGGGCCAAAGCTCATGGCAAGCACAGCAACATCGGCTACGACCGCCCCAAAGACATGGACGAAAACCAATCTGCAAAATTGCGTGTAGGAACTAACGACGACCCACGCATTTCTACGGCCGAAATGCAGAAATATACCTGGGAAAAAGCCAACACCAACACCACACAAACATTAGTAAACGCTGCATTGCGACTCGCAGAAGAATTACCAGAAGGCACGCCAGCTGACCAAGTATTAAAACACTGGATAGAATCTGCCAAGAAAGACGACGAAGCCCGTGGCGTTGTTTGGCCAACTGTAGACCCTGCACATTTGGCTGAAAGCGGAACAGCATGGCAAGTGTTCCCCAACTTTCAAATTGGACATGCGGTTAATAACGCGCTGTGTTACAGCGCCCGCCCCTATGGATATGATCCCGACAAATGCATTTTCGAAGCCGCGGTATTCGAACTATTTCCTAAAGGTAAAGAGCCGAAAACTCAATGGGAATTTTGCCCACCAACAGAAGAAGACTGGTGCTATGTTCTTTCGCAAGATTTTTCCAACATGGCTGCTGTTCAACAGGGCATGAAATCCATGGGTTTTACTGGTAATAAACCCAACCCCTATATGGAACGCAGCACAGCCAACCTACATCGAAACCTGGCTGAATATATGGGAACCGGCACCCCAACTCCTCTTGTAGATAACAACGAATAAGAAAGCATCATGACTGACAAACTATCCGAATTTCATTCAAAGAAAAGTAAAAACAACTTGAGCAAAAAACATCGGGGCCCATTGAGTGGTATAAAAGTAGTAGATCTGACAGCCATGGTTATGGGGCCATACTGCACTCAACTATTGGCTGATATGGGTGCTGACGTTATTAAAGTAGAACCCCCAGGTGGCGACGGCACACGCTTTATTTCACCGGGCCCAATACCGGCTATGAGTGGAGTGTTTGTTAATGTAAATCGAGGTAAACGCAGCATCGTTTTGGATCTGCAAACCGATAATGGAAAAAACACACTAAAAGAACTGATAAAAACCGCAGACGTATTTATCCACTCCATGCGAGCCAAAGCCATAAATAAACTTGGTTTTAGCTACGAAGAAGTTTCAGAACTCAACCCATCAATTGTATATACCAATTGCTATGGGTACAGTAGACGTGGGCCTGATGCTGATTTACCCGCATACGATGACACTATACAAGCTGAATGCGGTCTTCCTGTTGTTCAGCAAATGCTAACAGGAGAAGTGAATTATGTTGGCAGCATAATGGCGGATAAAATTGCTGGTATGACAGCTTTATACGCTACATCTATGGCACTTTTTCACCGTGAGAGAACCGGCGAAGGTCAGGAAGTGGAAGTCGGCATGTTTGAAGCCATGGCGTCATTCATGCTGGTTGAACACGCTAACGGTATGCTGTTTAACCCAACCATAGGCCCGGCAAATTACCACCGAGCTGTTGCACCTAATCGCCGCCCCTACGAAACAAAAGATGGTTATATCTCTGCGCTGGTCTACAACGATAAACAGTGGAATCTATTTATGAAAGCAGTAAAACCCCACTGGGAAAGTAAAGACTATGCAACACTGGAACAACGGGCCAAACAAATAAACACGCTTTATGGGCTACTTGGAGAAACCTTCAAAGAACGCTCAACTGACGAATGGCTTAAGTTATTAAGGGAACTAGGTATTCCAGCTGCGCCCTTAAGAACTCCCGACGAGCTATTCGAAAACCCACACCTTAATGCCATCGAGTTTTTTGAAACCGTGGAATCCCCTTATGGTGATTTGCGCTTTCCAGGTGTACCAACTTGGTTTTCAAAAAGTCCAGGCAAGGTAGCGGGACATGCCCCAATTACCGGAGCAGATACCGATGCCATTTTAGAGGAATTGGGCATAAATCAAGAAGCCGCAAATGCGAATTAGATAAAGGTGTTCTACTTTGAACTTTTCACTTACCGACGACCAAGAAAATATTCGCGATGCCGTTCTGAAGCACTGCTCTCAGTTTAGTGACGACTTTTGGCTGGAAACGGATAGAAACGGCATCTTTCCATTAGATTTTCATCGCTCCATGGCTGATGCAGGTTGGCTAGGAATCGCCATGCCTGAAGCTTATGGCGGATCAGGACTGGGCATAACTGAAGCTGCTATTATGATGCAGGCTGTTGCCGAGTCCGGCGGAGGAATGACTGCAGCTTCTAGCATACATGGCCCTGTTTTCACCATGCAACCCGTGGAATTGTTTGGCAATGAAGATCAAAAACAAAGAATGATTCCTCCTGTAATTAATGGAGAAGACAGAATCTGCTTTGCAGTTACGGAACCCAATACAGGCCTTGATACCACAAAACTAAAAACCCGAGCAGAAAAACGTGACGGGGGTTACCTTGTTAACGGTGAAAAAATATGGATCTCAGTAGCAAAAGTTGCAAACAAGTTAATGTTGTTAGCACGCACCACCCCGCTTGACAAAGTAAAGAAAAAAAC
>JBFKSL010000121.1:0-9995 GCA_041626995.1 Ketobacter sp.
GCTTTGTGGCGGGACTGGTTTCGTTGCCTTTTCTCACCACCAACCCGTTGACGATTGAAAGCCACAACTGGATCCTATTGCTGGTGCTCGGTTCATTATTTACTGCAGTGCCCCACAGCCTATTTGCTAACAGCCTGCGCTATTTGAAAGCCAAGTCAGTTGGCTTAATCGTCTGCCTACAACCGGTATATGGTACTGCCCTAGCGTTCCTGGTGTTATCAGAACAACCGACTTGGGCAACATTGTTAGGCGGCACCTTAATTGTGGGAACAGCCGCTCTAGAGACCTACCGCTCATAACCTGAACAGAAGTACAAAAAAGTGAGTGATTGACTTGTAAATGTAACATTAAGTAATTAATATGCCCCCACTCCCTCGGATCAACCTAACCAATACTCTATTAAAGAAAGTGTTAAGTTGATGTGAGGGAGACCAATTCCCTTACTGTCATACCAACTCAAGTTGCCATCAAACACTTCCAGACTGGCCAGAACTTGGGCGGCAGTTACATAATTCCACAAGATTTCAACCCCTGTATTTTGCAATAATTGTAACTTGGGGATTACAATTTAAACAAAATCACATAACACTTTCGAACATTCAGCTCGCTAATGGCTATAACAACACTAAAAGTCAAATCCGATGATTTGCAGATCGGAATGTTTGTCTCGGGCATCGACCGCCCGTGGCGGGAAACGCCGTTTCCCATACAAGGCTTTCATGTTGAAAACCGTGCGCAACTGGAAAAGCTTAAACACCTATGTAAATGGGTGTTTGTCGATGTTCGTAAATGTCGCAGTAACGTCAAGCTGCCTGAGCAGAAAACCAGTTTTGTTTCCAAGCATTTTGAAAACCGCCAGCGTCGCAATGGACGCGAGGTTTTAAACCTGCGCTTGCGCAGCATGCAGAACGACCACCCCTATAAGTCCCTTACCAATATTAACGGCGAAATCCGTCAGGCACGCCGGGTACATAAGCGCATTCGCAATCGCATTACCCGCACACTGAAAGGTCTGACCGGAGAAGGTCGCTTGAGCGTAGAGGGCCTGCGGGATGTTTCCCGCGAGCTGGTAAATAGCGTGATCCGCAATCCTGATGCCTTTGCCTACCTGTCTCGCATCGACTCTCACAATGAAGACGTGCTGAGTTATAGCATTCGCGTAGCAACCTGGTCGGTGCTTACGGGTCGTCATTTGGATCTGACCCGTGATGCCATGTCAGACTTGGCCTTAGCCGCCCTGCTGTGCAAAATTGGCTATACCACTGTGCCTCAGGACTTACTCAGCGTGAAAGGCACCCCCACTCCTCATGTGGCGGAAATGCTGAAGTGGTCGTTGGTGCGTGGCGTTAAGCTGCTGCGAGCCAGTGATCAATTCAATAGTCGATTGGTGAAAATCGTTTCCCATCATCTGGAACGATTTGATGGCAGTGGCTTCCCCCGAGGTGTATCTGGGCGTCATATTCCATTTCTATCGCAAGTGATTGGCTTGGCCGATTACTACGAAGATCTGGTGAGCTACGACTATCGCGATGAGCCTCTATCCTCTGCCGATGCAGTAAGAGAACTATTCAAGCAGCGAGACGTTCTATTCGATTCCTTCTTGGTGGAAGAGTTTATTCAGGCCATCGGCCTCTACCCCACAGGCTCAGTGGTCACCCTCAACGACCAACGGCTGGCCATAGTTATCGGCCAGAACCAACAGCGTCTAAAACCCAACGTACTCATATTGGAAGATGACCGGAAACCCTGGCAAATATTCCGAAAACGTGTCATCGATTTAAGCAGTGAAAACTGCGAAGACGTGATCATATCCAGCGAGCCAGCCCTATCTCCAGACAGTGAACATCGCCACCGTCACTATTTCCGTCACGCCTCCTCCTTTTAAGTAAAACATCTTTACTGACGTCATTTTATGTTGGCGTAATCGGCTAACATATACTCAACCTTGTTTATAAAATCGGTTATACTGTATACAACTCTTGGCAACGCCTACTTTACTAACACAAAAATAATGAACAAAACTGGCGCGGATGCGCTCCCCATTGCAGACCCGGCTCTAAAGCACGAAATTGAAGATATTCTGAATTCCGGCTTTCGGTTTTTGCGCTTTCCCAACTATTTGGAGAATTACTTTACCCAGTCCTATCGTAAGCTGGCGTTGAAGAATTTACTCTCCAACAACCTATACCTGATTGGTCTGTATATCATTTTGGGCATGATCGCCTATTCCCAATTTCGCAACATTCCAACCGGTGCTTTCTATTACACCTACGCTCTTACCGGGTTTGCGCTGATCATCATTAATCTATGTGTTCGCACCCCCAGAATGGATCGCTGGTTTCATTGGTATACCGGCATCATGGCGATGATTGTACTCACCGCCATGATGACCACCGCCGCCAGTATCGATCACGCCGAGGCGGTTGCCGGCATGCACGCCACCACCATTTATACCGTCATCATTATTTATTCCATGTCTAAGATGCGCTTCTACACCACAGTGATCTGGTGTCATCTAGCGGGGTTTAACAACCTACTCATCATTAGTGTTACAGGCCTAAACCAATCTTTCTTTGATTTTCAAACCTTCTACATCATGTCCAATGTAATTGGCATGGGCATCGCCTACATTATTGAACACCGGGAACGAGCCATGTTTCTACAAGGCCTGTTGCTGGATATTGATAAGGCAGAAACCGATATACTAAATGCCAACCTGGAAAAACTTTCCCGCGAAGATGCTCTAACTGGATTGGCCAATCGACGCTATTTTGATGAACGCCTGAATATGGAATGGAATCGCTGCATTCGAGAGAAAAAGCCCCTCTCGGTCATTCTGATGGACATTGATTTCTTTAAGCAATATAACGATCTGTACGGTCACTTGGCCGGTGATCATTGCTTAACTCAAGTGGCACGGGCACTCAAGCAGGAAGCCAGCCGGCCTGCTGAGCTGGTGGGACGTTACGGTGGCGAAGAGTTCATTCTGCTCTATCCCAATATTGACGCCACACAAATTAAAAACACCCTGGTACGAATTCAACAGCGCATCGTTTCCCTGGATATTCCCCACAAAGGCTCCACAATCTCAAAGTGCGTTACCGCCAGCCTGGGTTCGGCCACGGTATATCCGGTAAAAGAATTAAGCCCTGAACGACTGATCAGCGAAGCAGACCAAATGCTGTATAAAGCCAAGAAAAGCGGACGCAACGGCTGGTTCAACACACAGATATCCCATTCCGAGCCAGAACAACAAAGCTTGATCAACCTCAGTTAGCCCCCTGTTAACCCTTCCCCTTACCTGACCAACCTTTTATGATCCTAGCCACAACGGATTATTAGGGTCGCGTTTATTTATGCAGAAAATATTGATGTTTATTGCCGCTTTGCTTTTTGGTTTGCTCATTATTTATTGGTTGGGCTCCCCCGATCCAGAACCGGTAAAGCAAACGGCCACAGAAACCAGCCTGCCCACTGAAGCGATAGCGCCAACTCAAACCACAGCGCCCAAAGCCAAGGAAAGCCTTACTCTTAACGGCTTAAACATTCCTCTTACAGCAGAAGGCATACCTATTGCTTCACCGCCCATGCGCGAACTGTTTCTTTCTCTAACCGAAAGTTTTGGCGATCAGCCCGTTGATGAATGGAAAGCTAACCTATTCCTGCCCTATCAAAACCAGCTTTCGCCACAAGCATTACAGCGATTACAGCAAGTTTTCAATTATTACGTGGAATACGATTTAGCACTGCAATTGTTTGCCATGGAAGGAGAACCTTCCCTTAAAGCGGCTTTGCCTGAACTGCAAAAGCTGCGACAAACCTACCTACAAGGCGCAAATGCCGAAAGTTTATTTGAAGACTGGCTTCAGCTGGAAGAATTCACACTGCAAACGGTGGAAAAGTTTACCGCTTCCAGCAATCTGGAAACGACTCACAAACAGCTACAACAGCAATTACAAAGCTTGCCTGAAAGCGTTCAGCCCAGAGCCCAGCGGCTTATCGACAACATGAAGCCACTAATGGATATGGCCTCAGTTCAAGGCAGCAGCCAACAGATTAATGAAATGTTAGAGCAGATAGCTGCAACAAGTTTAGTTCAACCAAGTTTTGTGTTCACCGATCCGGATGAAGCCTTTATGGAAGCGTACCTAACCTATGCTGAACAGAAAAACCAAATGGGCCTTAGCCAAGAGGAGGATTTACAGCCATTGCGACAAAAACACTTTTCCGGAGCAGATCAACTGCGTGCCAAAACCCTGGATCGAATGGAACAGATGTGACTTTGCTAGTAGTACCGGAGCTAGTAATCGACCAGCTCCCTGGCATTCAAAACAAAGCGCTGCATATCAAAGTCCCCAGGTTGGGAGCTAAATCCGATACGCACAAAGATCAGGTTTTCGGAGGGAATGGCCACCACATAACGATCGTACGAGCCGGCAAATATAAAGGTGTCCATGGGTAGTTCAGGAAAGAACGACTGCCCCCAATTCAACCAAAAACATGCTCCATAATCGTAATTGGTGGCACTGGGGGTCAAACTGTAATGCACCCAATCTGCCGGTAAGATTTGCTGGTCACCCAAACGGCCATCGTTCATATAAATAGAAGCCAATGCCGCCCATCCGCGGGTGGTTAGCATCACCCCCTCTGCCAAGAGCGGATACTGGCCATCGGGGGAAAACTCCAGTGCATACTGACCCACATTCCAGCCGGGGTTAAACCAATTTTGGTCACTGTTTACCAAAGCCGTGGACACATTCATATAGTCGCCACTGGAGTAATTG
Organism: Ketobacter sp.; assembly: GCA_041626995.1. GTDB lineage: Bacteria > Pseudomonadota > Gammaproteobacteria > Pseudomonadales > Ketobacteraceae > Ketobacter. Next base: position 4,785 of record JBFKSL010000121.1, read on the forward strand.
AATAAACTTCCCGCTGGTTCTGCCAGGGCTTTCTCCAAGGCATATTGAGAAGGATTGGCGCTATTATAAAACATCTGCCCCTGATCATTTTGCTGACCCAAAGCGGCTTCATTCCAGGTCAAACCACTGCTCATGCGCAAGCTGTCATGCCAGGAAATCATAGCGCGTTCATCCTGTCGCCAAGCGGGTATATTCATAGCGTCATACACACCAAAAGCTCCAGCCGCTACCTGTCGCCCCACCAACAGGTTGGCAAAGCTTTTCGACATGGAAAACCCTTTCAAAGGCGAATGTCCATTAACACCGCCACTATAGGCTTCTGCCAGCACACGGTTGCCCTGCACCACCAAAATCGCCGTGCTGTATTCCGGCGCCCCTACAGCAATCACTGCATCCAGGTATTTTTGCAAAGCGGATTCAGCGTCAACAGCATCGACAAAGGGCAACGTCTGATTGGGTATAGAAGGCAATGTGGAAGCAGGTGATACCACTTCAGGATAATGGTTGCGACACTCGGCGTTGTCATCAGAATAGATCAAGTCAGCAGACTTGGGGCTCACCCAGGGAAACCAATGGTTTTTAGCCGTCACCGAATTAAGACCAATATCAAAGCCCCAACTGGGAGTAATCAGCGGCGCCACATTGCTAACATAAGACATGGCGCTATCCAGCTGATATCCTTCAATCCAATAAGCGGCGCACACGTTTTTTGCCATGTAACGCGTTAACAGCGGCAAATCCTTAGCATTCTCACAGGCGCTGATCAGAAGGCAAAAGATAATTAGAATAGAACGAACGACACTTTTCTTACGCGCAGACTTCCCCATTGTTAAAAGATTCCCCAATCCTTATTGTTATACAAAATCCCCTATGCTGTATTCTGCGCCAATTTTTCCAGGGAATACAGCCCAAGAGTGCATGAAACCGCTTTATGCAAACAGATTCATGTCTTTTCTGGCCAGTATTTTTAATAATTCACGTATACAGATCCTAAAAACACCGAGTTCGGGCTAAATCGCCAGACGAATAACTTTACTGATCAAAAAGCACACAAAAATAGAGGAAATAACACTAGCTACTGCTCAATCCTTTTCTACACTGAAAAAGTGGCTTTAGAAAAAATCAGGAAAGGAAACTCCAATGCGCGTCAATATGCCTGTGACCCAGAAAGAGGTCAAATTTGGCCCCGGCCAAACCATCGTATCCAAAACCACTCCCAAGGGTGTTATCACCTATATCAATCGCGACTTCGTTGAGATCAGCGGCTACACCGAAGCGGAGCTACTCGGGCAAGCCCACAACCTGATCCGCCATCCGGATATGCCCCAGGCAGCCTTTCAGGATTTATGGGACACGGTACAGGCAGGCAAGCCCTGGAGAGGCATCGTGAAAAACCGTTGTAAGAACGGTGACCATTACTGGGTGGAAGCCAATGTCACCCCCATTTGGCAGGATGGAGTAATCACGGAATACATGTCCGTACGTAGCGCGCCCTCACGCCAGCAAATTCAAGACGCCGAAGCGCTTTACGCTAAGCTCAACGCTGGCCAAACAGTAGAAACTCCCCTGATGGCCAAACTACAACAGCGCTGGAAAGATCTCCCCATTAACAGCAAGCTGGGCAGTCTGTTGGGCCTGTTTGGCCTGATCATGCTGGCCGATTATTTTGTTTCCGGCCAAGCCTTGGCCTGGCCCTATATGGTTACCCTGGCCATTATGGTTTTCGCCCTGTTCCAACTGATGAACTCCGCGGTTAAGGCACCCATGCAAATGGCATCAGAGGCATTGCTAAAAATCAGCAGCGGCAATTTCGATGTGGATTTGGATATTTACCGCAACGATGAAGCCGGTCGGGTATTGCAAGGCATGCAATGCATGAAGATCAAATTAAATTTCGAATTGGAAAACACCCAACTGGTGGCCAACGAAGCTTTACGCATTAAAAATGCATTGGATGTATGTAATACCAATGTGATGTTGGCGGATCAGGATTACAACATTATTTACACCAATGCCTCCCTGCAGGACATGATGAAAAATGCAGAGGCGGATTTAAAAACTGCTCTGCCTAATTTCGACGCTGACAATTTAATGGGCTGCAATATGGATATTTTCCATCAAAACCCTGCCCATCAGCGCAAAATTCTGGATAACGCCACCACTACCTATAAACAGCAAGTGGAAGTGGCAGGTCGCACTATCGTAATCACCGCAACGCCTGTATTTAATGAACAGGATCAACGTTTAGGCACTGTGATTGAGTGGCTTGATCGAACGGAAGAGTTAATCAAAGCCAACGAGCAACAACGCATTGAGCAAGAACGTCTGGCGGCCGAACGCCAAGTGGCTCGTGAGAATTTACGCATCAAACAGGCACTGGATTCCGTTTCCGCTAACGTGATGGTGGCCGACAACGATCTCAACATCGTTTACACCAATCAGGCGGTGTTGGACATGATGAGTAATGCGGAAAACGATATCCAAAAAGACCTGCCCAACTTTCATGTAAACAAACTCATGGGTTCCAACATTGATATTTATCACAAAGATCCTAGCCACCAACGCAACCTGCTAGGCGGCTTAAGCAAGCCGGTAAGCTCTACCTTCTTACTGGGGGGCCGCACGTTGAATGTTTATGCCAGCCCAGTGTTTGATGAAGATAACAACTCCATTGGCACAGTAGTGGAATGGAAGGATCGCACCGAAGAAGTGGCCATTGAAAAAGAACTGGATCATATCATTCGCTCTGCTGCCATCGGCAATCTTTCCCTGCGCGCCAACACCCAAGGCCGTGATGGTTTCTTCCTGGCCATGAGCCAGGGCGTAAACCAGGTAATGGACATTTGCGAAGATGTAATCGGCGAAATGGTTTCCATTATGGAAAAACTGGCTCAGGGTGATCTGCGCAATACCATAAACAAAGATTATCAGGGTGAATTTGGGCGCTTGAAGGATAACGTCAACAACACCATTCATAGATTGGTAGAAATTGTGCGCGAGATTCTGCTGGCATCCAATAACGTGCTGCAAGGCGCCGATGAAATCGCCCAAGGTAATACAGACTTGAGCCAGCGTACCGAAGAACAAGCATCCTCTCTGGAAGAGACCGCCTCAAGCATGGAAGAGATGACCAGTGTGGTAAAACAAAGTGCTGAAAATACAATAAAAGTAGAAGAACTGGCCTCCACCACCAAGACGAACGCAACCCGCAGCGGTGAAGTAGCCCAGCATGCAGTGCAAGCCATTAACGCCATTAATGAGAGCAGCAAAAAAATCTCTGACATTATTGGGGTGATTGATGAAATTGCTTTCCAAACCAACCTACTGGCATTGAATGCTGCGGTAGAGGCAGCAAGAGCAGGCGAGCAAGGTCGCGGCTTTGCGGTGGTGGCTGGCGAAGTACGTAACCTGGCACAACGCTCTGCCAACGCAGCAAAAGAAATTAAACAGCTTATTAGCGAAAGCGTTGTGCAAGTGGAAGATGGTACTGCGCGGGTTCAGGAATCTGGAGAAATGATTCGTGAAATCATCAGTTCAATCAATGAAGTGAGCGGCTTGGTAACGCAGCTGGCGGGTTCTGCTCAGGAACAAACTTCCGGTATCAGCCAAGTGAACATTGCCATTAGCCAAATCGATGAAATGACCCAGCAAAATGCAGCGTTGGTGGAGGAAGCCTCCGCTGCCAGCGAAGCCATGGCAGAACAGGCTAAACGCCTGGGTGAGCAAATATCGTTTTTTCGAATTAACCAATAACAGAATCTCAGCACTATCGCTTTAAAAGGCTTCCCAACTTTTTAGGGCGATAGTTCCTTCAAAAATTCTTATTACTAGAAGTTCCTGTCGTGATTAGCCATCACCCACCCATGCATTAATAATATATTCAGTACTCTATCGTTGTAACAACGTTAGGCCCGAACACCGAGGGAAAATAACAATGACAAAAAAACGCGTAGCAATAATTGGGGCTGGTTTAGGTGGTTTAGTGGCCGCTATAAAACTCAAAGAAGCGGGCCATACTGATATTCAGATCATTGACCGCAACGACCGCATTGGGGGTACCTGGGCGGAAAACCAATATCCGGGTTCGCAATGCGATGTGCCCATTCTGTTGTATCAACTGTCCTTCGCACCCAGCTTTATCTGGTCACGAATTTTTGCAGCAGCACCACAAATTCAACAATATTGTGAAGAAATCACCGACCGTTATGTGCTGCGTGACAACATTCATCTTGGCGAATCCGTTACCACAGCGCAATGGAATGAAAGCAGCAAAAGCTGGCAATTGGAAACCGACAAAGGCCGCACATTGGAAGCTGATGTTTTAATCGGCGCCCTGGGACAACTCAACCGCCCGCAATGGCCGGAGATAAAAGGCCGCAACCATTTTGCAGGCCCATCCATGCACTCGGCACGCTGGGATCACAGCGTAGATTTTGCCGGTAAACGGGTAGGTGTAATCGGTTCCGCCGCCAGCGCTGTGCAAATTGTTCCTGAATTAGCGAAAACGGCTTCCCACGTCAGCGTCTTCCAACGCTCTCCCAATTGGTTACTACCCCGTAACGACCGCGTTGTGCCGCCGGAAGAAATGATGCTTATGGCCACCAACATGGAAAAGGCCATGGAGCTTATGGAAATGAATCGCCGCGCCATCTATGAGAACGCTGATTATTTCTTCTGGCAAGTGTTTCAATGGACACAACAGGGCCGCGATGCCTACACTCAAATTTCTCTGAACCACCTCAATGAGCAGGTGGAAGATCCAGCCCTACGGGAAAAGCTTACACCTAAATACCCCATCGGCTGCAAGCGGGTATTGTTCTGTGATGACTACTACCCAGCCCTGCAAAAACCCCATGTGGATCTGGTGACCGACAGCATCGAAGAAATCACGACCAATGGTGTAACTACCAACGATGGCGCTTTGCACGAATGCGATATTTTGGTGTACGCCACTGGCTTTGAAACCACAGAGTGGAAATGGTCAGTGGATATTGTCGGCGAAAATGGCCAGCACCTGAACCAGGCCTGGGCAGAAGCACCTGAGGCTTATTTGGGCATTGGCGTATCAGGCTTTCCGAACCTATTTATCATGTATGGCCCCAATACCAACCTCGGCCATAATTCTATTACCTTTATGTTGGAGCGGCAGGCGGAATATACAGTGAAAGCCCTGGCTGCACTTGAGGAAGCAGGGGCAATTGCTCTATCACC
>JBFKSL010000122.1:0-9974 GCA_041626995.1 Ketobacter sp.
AGAGAGTGCTAATGCTTCGTTATTATTCAGATCATATATATTTCGATCCGTTTCCATCACCAGCACAAGACCAAGCTCATCACCTTTTTTGATAATTGGCCACTTACCTTGAATCTGTGCATTAAAACCCTTTGCAGAATTGGCCATTAAAAAATTCTGCAATAAAAACAATGGATCATCTTCAATGGAAGAGGATGACATCGCGAATGGGTTCGCGTAAGCCAACGCTATTTGTTGAGCATAATCTTCGTAGGGTATTGGCTGATTTTTTGATTCCGCTAGAATGGCTTTATCTTTTGGGGATAACAATACGGGGGAGAAATTCGAATACCACTGCCACAACGCTTTAACATCCAAATCTCGAGATGCCAGATACACAGGTGACAAGAGCCAATAACCGGTTTGTTTTAAACGCTTTGTAAGCTCATCAGCGATTCGAGCCAAATCTTTAGCTTCTTTTCCAGTAATAAGAATAACAAACTGGCTGTTATTGAAATCAGAATATTGCTGATTAACTTTCTTTAAATTATCGCTCTGCTCAAGACTGGGTAAAAAGTCGAGAATATCGGTACTAAAAACATTGCGCTGAGATATTGCATTGATTACTGAGACTAGCGACCAAATCGTTAACCCAAACCACAACAACGCGCCTAGCCCATGAGCTTTCTTCACCAACACAAGGCGCCCTCACTCTCGCCACCCATGGGTTCAATCGTAATTACGCTAAAGTCCTGATTTTTTTCTATCAGTTTGAGTGAATTGGTACCCTGAATCTGACTGACTTCTATCGACTGCAGCCAGGACAACGGGCTTTGCGCCGGAGGTAACAAGTCTAATGTCCAGCCCATTTCATCCATTTGTATTGATACGGAAAAGAACTGAGGCAAAACATTAATCTGACCGCTAAACAGGGCCAAATAAACTTTTGAGAACGCTTCGAAAACTGGGTTTCCTCCCTCCATCAACAGTGCATTGCTTTTACCATTATTAACCTCAAAAACCCCCTGCTCATTCACAAGCAAGGTACTTATATAGGGCTTCTGAATTTGCCAGCACAACCCCTTACTGGTATCGAAATGCACTTCTCCGAATGACAAAACAGGCTTAGTGAGAACTGAAATGTTGCGTTCTTGTTTAAAAAAATAAGCGGCTTTTTGCTTTGGCTGTATACTTTTTTGAATATCAGCCAAAGTAATTTGCTCTTTACCATTGGCAGAGAACGAAAAGAGTGCAAAGATCAAAATGGTGAAACGATACACTAATCTTCCACCTCTACACCCAACTTCTCTGCCAATACTGGCGGTGAAGCTAAACACATCTCTTGGGTTTTATTATCGACGGCCACTTGAACAGTATGCCCTTTGGTAAGCTTGGCACCCGTATCTTTGTCTCGAATCAGATAATCGATTTTTAAGCGGTATTCAAATTCAACCAGTGAAGCCTCCACCACAATCGTTTGACCAAATCGAGCTGGCTTAACATAACGTAATGCCATATCGATCACCGGCCAGGAATAACCTGACTCCACCATACCCACATAGTTATAGCTTATGTGATCGAACAATTCACAGCGGGCTACTTCAAAATACTTAACATAGTGGCCGTGCCAGGCGATCATCATCATATCCACATCATGAAACGGCACCACAATGTCAGTTTCTGTTTTGGCATACACTTGCTTCATTAGGAATACAGCTCCCAACTGCGTGACTGGATTTTACTAACCAAATTGCGTAGTGTGTTTTCTAGTGGCCGATCTTCTTCTACAAATCCGCAATCATTTAAAATGCCGTTTTGGAACTGTCTCACAATTTGGTTCAACTCCGTTCCATTGAGTTCGCCATTCTGTACCCTTAGTTCCAGCCCCTGACAGGCCGCCATCAGTACGCTTGCTGCAACCTGTTCAGTTAACTCCAACACTCGTAAACAATCACGGGCAGCTATGGTTCCCATACTTACTTTATCTTGGTTATGACATTCGGTAGACCGAGAGAACACGCTAGCGGGCATAGTGAGTTTCAGCGCCTCTGCTGTCCAGGCAGACACGCCAATTTGAACTGCTTTAAAGCCGTGATTAATGGCGGCTCTATCACCTTTGGCTCCTGACAAGTTGGCAGGAAGACCGTGATTAAATTTGGTATCCATTAACAAGGCCATTTGTCTGTCTAGCAAATCCGCCACATTGGCCACACAATTTTTTAAACTGTCCATGGCAAACGCAATATGGCCACCATAAAAATGACCGCCATGTAAAACGTGCTCACCTTCGCCATCAATAATGGGGTTATCGTTGGCGCTGTTTAACTCGTTTTCGATAAACTGTCGCAGCATTGGTAGAGCATCCTGCATCACACCGATCACATGGGGCGCGCAGCGCAACGAATAGCGGTCCTGCAAGCGCTCAGAATGACGTGGGGCTTCATGGGCATTCAAATCTTGCCTTAGCCATTGGGCAATTTCACCTTGTCCAGGATGAGGTTTGACCGTGAACAGCTTCTCATCAAAGTGATAATCGTTTCCTTTTAATGCCAGCACATTAATGCCCGTAATACGTGTAGCCAACTGAGCCAAATATTGAGCCCTTTTAAAAGCAATACACGCAAGCCCAGTCATCATTGCAGTGCCATTCATAATGGCTAAAGGTTCTTTTGGCTTCAAATCGATTGGGGTAATTCCCAGCTGCTCTAACGCAGATTTCGCATTCACTCGCTCGCCATTTAGCAACACATCACGCTCACCAATCAACATGGCAGCAACATAGGAAAGCGGTGTTAAATCACCACTAGCCCCCACTGACCCCTCTTCGGGAATACAGGGAACAACTCCTGCGTTAATGCAATCCACCAATTGATTCAAAAGCTCTAAGCGCACCCCTGAATAACCTTGCGCCAACGATGACAAACGGGCACACAAAACTGAACGAGCATAAACGGGACTAAGAATATTGCCCAAACCACAACCGTGAAATCGTACTAAATGGTATGGTAGTTCTTCATATAAAGGGTATGGAACTGACACAGTACAGGAATCACCATAGCCTGTAGTAACGCCATAAATTTTACCATCTTCTTTTAGCAGTTTATCTAAAAATGCAGGGCCAGCCTGAATCCGGTTCAGAAACTGCGGCGATGAAGATAAGGTTACCTGGCAAGTTTGTTCTGCAACGGAGACGACATCTTCAATAGAAAGCCTGTCTTCCCCCAGGCAAACGGTCATTTTCATAGTGTTAACTGCATTCATACTTAATCAAGCCTTTTATTCAGGCATTTTCCCAATAGGGGTAAAAATTAAACCATTGATACGGATACTTAGTGGCGTATATTTCCAGCCGTTTGGCATATTGCTCAATGTAACTCAATAAATCTTCATTACGCCGCTTGCGGTTAAGTTTCATCACATCCGCAAAGGGCTCTACTTCAACGCGGTAACGGCCCGAATCTTTTATACAAAACAACGTAAACACAGGGCACTTCATTAACGCCGCAAGAATAAAAGGGCCTTGTGCAAAGCGCGCGGGCTTACCCATAAAGGACACTACACTGGTTCGTAACGTACTCGATACCGGAATCCTATCGCCCACGATTGCTAGAAATTCTCCCGCTTCAACTTTTTGCTTTAGCATAACGGCGGTATCCGGCCCTATTTCAGTAACCTGTAAAAATGTCAGCTCAGAATCAGGGTTTACTTTATTAAGCAGCGCATTGAATTTTTCTGCGTGATGAGTATGCACTAGAATATTGAGTTTTAGCGATGGTGTTTGATAGCTAATAGCGCGGCATATTTCTAGGTTGCCAACATGGGACACCAACAACACGCCACCTTTACCTTCTTTTATTTTTGCACGCAGAAATTCACGATTAGGAAAATCCACCTGCGTATGACTTAAACTGCCAATCCACACAGCGATTTTATCGAGAATAATTTGCCCAAAACGCAGCATATGGTAATAGCTGTGCCAATTTCCTGGCTTTTTGGAAAATTCAGGACTGCCCACTTCATAGGCTCGAATTAAGAACTCTTTAGAAGCATATCGCGCGTTTTTTGCAAACAGAAAAAAGTAGGTCATTACAGGGTAAAGCACAATACTAAATAGGATATTGCCTCCCAAGCGATACAACCAGACCATAAAGGTCATACCCCAATAGCTACCGCGCTCTTTCTGGCTGGACCAGTGTGAATCTTGCTGTGACACGACTCAACCCACCCTATTCCACAGCAGATACGGCAGTCGCAACAGCATGCCAAAAAACAATTTAGTATGGGCCCAGGAAATTTCTAGATTATCTTCCAGCAAGTTGAAATGTGATACACCATCATGGGGATAGTGCACATGAGTGGGAATAGAAATGGCCGGGGTGCCCGACCAGTGCATACGTACTACAACTTCCGTATCAAAACTCATACGCATGCCGATATTCCCATTGCGACAGGCCTTCAACGCACTATCAACGGGATATATCCGAAAGCCACACATGGAATCCCGTATGGCCAACGACAGCGTTTCCACCCACACCCAAAAGTGTGTAATGTAACGCGCATACAAGCGGGAACTGGGCACAGTTTCATCATATTGGGCCTCCCCTAGCACCATGGCATTGGGGGTTTTAATTGCCGAATCCAAAAACAGAGGTATATCAGCGAGATTGTGTTGACCATCGGCATCCAACTGAAAGGCATGACTATAACCTTGTTGCTGTGCTAGTTGCAGCCCGCGATATACGGCGGCACCCTTACCACCATTTTGAGGTAATCTATCGGTAGTTACCCAGTCATACTGCTGGCCTAACCTTATAATTTCTTGCTCACATTCCGGTTCACTACCATCATCCACTAAAATACACCCCATGCCGAATGGCTCAAGCTGCTCCACAACTGAGGCTAGTTTTTCTTTGTGGTTGTAAACTGGAATCAGGAAGCATATCCTCATTATCTGACGCCCTCATTGGTTAGAACGATCCTACCTGAACTCAAGGGTTTTTCGTTGGCACCGACCATTGAAAAGACGAGCTTTTGTTTTTCAAGCAGATATTCTAACTCCAGCGTAAACTCATCTTTGGGCTGGATGATATTCTGGAATTTCAAAACCTCCACTCCGATAAAGCTTTCCTTTATATGCAGAAACTGTTGCGCCATGGTCATTACCCAATCCATTTGAGCAACACCCGATAAGATCGGTGCCTGATCAAAATGCCCTTTAAACCACACACAATCCTCAGGCACGATCAGATTCAACCTGCACTTTGATCCGACCACTTCGCTGGACAACACCTCAGGTAATTCGGAACCACTACTCACGTCTTCAAACAACCTACTTATTGTTAACCTATCTAGTTTACCTTGAGAGGTTAATGGCATTTCTGATACAAACCGGATGCGTCTCGGCAGAGTTACCGGCTCAAGCAAGGCCCCTAACCACTGCTTAATCTCTTTTTTAAAACCTTTTACACCACTGGCTTTTAGCAATGCACTTCCTGAAGCATTAAGCTCCACCACTACAGCCAACATATCTCGATTACCACTTAGCACCAGCACATGGGCACTCTGAACACCGTTATGCTTGATAAGGTGTTGTTCCACAGCTGTTAGTGATACCCTTTTTTCTTCCAGCTTTATGACTCGGTCACTGCGGCCTAAAATGTTAAACTCAGCTTCCGTTACAAACTCAACCTTATCACCCATCACTTGATGACCATTTGCTGCATGGGGAGATGTGATTTGCAATATACCTTCATCATTGGAAGAAGCTGCAACGCCAGGCATTAGTGTCCAATGACGTTTTTGCTTTAAGCTTCGCATGGCTACACCACCGGTTTCCGTACTACCGAACACTTCCCACACTGCCACACCAAAACGATCACAAAGCTTTATATTTGTGACTTCGTCCAACGGACCGCCAGAAGAATAAACGATCTTCGGAAGATTTAGCGAGAGCTGATCCTGAATGCGCTTTAACAAAGCAGGCGATGAAATCAAAACCACCTTATCTGCATCATAAAGATCCAACTGTTCTGGGTATTCAACCAATCCATCAGCGAATACCCGACCTGAATATAAAGGCCACATTATCCGAAACAACACACCGTAGACATGCTGGTGAGAAACGCTTGCGATTATTGCTCTATCTTGTATCAACTCACCCCACAACCTTTCCAGCGTTGCGATTTCTGCTTCAAAGTTAGCCAGGGTTTTAATAACCCGTTTGGCCTCACCCGTACTACCAGATGTGAATATTTCGATAATGGATTTACTGGAATCCAGATGTTGGGGTGGCAAATTCTTCGCCTCTGCGCCCACTGAGCAATCACGAAGGTTCACCCCATTACCAAGCGAAAACAAGGACTCTATATCACTCAACAATAGCTGCTGGCTTTCTAGTAATGCCAGTGTATTTTCTTGCTTATTTGGCAATAAACTTACTCGAGTACCAGCCAATAAGCTGGCAACAAACCCCACGCAGAACCAATAACTGCTTTCTGTATAAAGTGCGACATATTTCGCTTCGCTTTTCACTACATAGCTAAAAACGCGTTGAACATCTTGCTGAAAATCAGCCCGATAATAAGATTTTCCCGTTGAACCACCCTGACAAAAAAGCAAACCATTCTCTGAACGAGCCAAATTCAACAATCCAGGTAAAGATGGAAAACCAAATAAACCGCCACTCATTAGCGTTTCACCACCAGTTGACGATAAAGAAATTCAGCAGCAAACAACATGCCCATGGCAAGATATGCAATAAATCCGTTATATAGTGTCCATTGCTGCAAAGTACAGAAATGCACGGTGTACCATGCAATCGAACCATTAACAGCAAAGAACCCACACCAAAGAACGGTAACATTACGTGTATAACGTACTCCTTCAGGTGGCAAATCTGGCTCTTGTAATCGCGCAAGCCGCTCAATCACTGTAGGCGGGTGAAATACACTGCTGGCAAACAAACCTAACAAAGCAATATTCATGGCTACAGGATAATATAAAAAAAACTGTTGGTGATTGGTAAGCAACGCCCCCACTAACACCACCACAGCCACCAGCATAACTACGCCAGTGGATAGATTACTTTGATTTGAGCTGCGTTTTTGAATCATCATCCTAACAATAAACAAAGCCAACAGCACCAGCGCTAACGTACGCACACTCCATTGCTGCAAACCAAAGTACACCAGCAACGGATAAAGCAAAAAAAGCAGCCCAATTACAGCACGCAGCGCGATTTTCATGGACTACATTAACTCACCAATCAACACCACCACATCCTCAATGGTACGAACATTTTTAAACTGCTCAGGTTTGATTTTTTTACCGGTAAGCTCTTTCAGCTTAATCACGAGATCAACTGCATCGATGCTATCGATATCCAGTTCTTCGAAAATTTGAGTTTCCAACTTCACTTCAGCAGGATCTACTTCAAATAGCTCTTCCAGTATTTCCTGTAGTTTTTCCAGTATTTGTTCGGGCGTCATATTGTGTTACCTCACACTTATTGTGCAGACTGAATAAATTTAACCAGGTTACTTACAGAGCTAAAATGCTGGCGTGTTTCTTCCGACTCTGCATCAATGGTAACGTTATATTTATTCTTGATGGCTAAGCCTAGCTCTAGCGCATCAATGGAGTCCAAGCCCAAGCCGTCGCCAAACAAGGGATCATCATCCACAATATCCTCTGGTGATATATCTTCTAAAAACAGCGCTTCAATAATCAGCTGTTTTACCTCATTGGCAAGATCGGTCATGCTTATCATTCTCCTTTGTAAAAAATTCGACCAGATACTCGGTGAGCTTTCTGGATGCGATACTGTTATTGGGTAGATTCGCTACTACTTCCTTCACGTTAATATCTTGCTGCACCGTTAATTCCATAGTGAATTTACGCGGTGGAATCTGATACCACTTCTCGGCTTTGGTTAATGTAGTTGGCTCGCAACGAATATAAACTGGGGTAAAATCAAAATTACCACGCAACGCAATATTGGCTGCACCACGCTGCATATTTAAAGGCTGCCCCGGCACTGTGCGCGTACCTTCAGGAAATATAATTAAGTTTTTTCCTGACGATATGGATTGCACACATTTATTAAGTAAATCTTCACCACCCTGATTGACCAAGTAACCCGCAGCGGTTAGTGGGCCAAATGTTGCCGGGTTACTCTTTAACGATTGTTTCACCACACAATCAGCATCATCAATAAATGCCACCAGAAAAATCACGTCAATCAAGGATGGGTGATTGGCAATCACCAACATACCTTTACGTTTAGCCAGCTGTTCAAAGCCATTCATGCGGTAGTTGCAAACCCCCATCACTCGCATCAACTCAATAAAAATGCGAAACGAGAGCTGAACACCTTTTTTACCCAACCGTGTTCTTTCTTCTGGAGTTCGTTTAAGAGCCCAAACCGTGGGCAGTAAAAATATGGCGATAATCAAACCACCAAACCCAAAAGAGAAAAAACTTAACCCCGTGACAAACAAGCGCCAGTAGTAATTCAACTTGCCCAAATTATTTGCTCCAGCGCCAACCGTTACTGCCGGATAAGCTTAGCTGCTCATTTCCGAACAACAATGCCAGCAGGTTATCTGTACCTGTGATTGGCTGAGCTGAGATCGTCTTGTGACTCTTATTCAAGGACAGCACTTCTCCACCACTACCCTCTTCCAGTAACATAGCTATACCAAAAGGCAGCTCTGGCACCTGGCAATAAACCGAATAAGGTTCATTTAACTGCGAATCTGCCATTACCCACAAAACCGGCCCCATTCCAGATTTTAGTAAGCCTGCCGCCTCGATAAAACCGTGCTCACCACTAGCAGGCCCGGCTGCAATGGAGCAACAATTCACATTCAGCTTATTTTCAATGGAGAACACACCCGCAGCCGTATTATGAACAGACTGACTAAATTGCATGGGGGAAACCTGAGCCCCCGATGCCATTGATTGATAGATCCCCAATGTATGCTGGCACTCGCCATGACGAGAGCAAAAAACAGCGCTGCTTATCTTTTCCCCTTGAACACAATCCTGTGCCACTTTTAACGCAATTTTGGTTGCCGGGCTTAAGCGACGACGAGTGATTGCAGGCACAAATGAAACATCTGGCTTTTGATCAATATTCTGTTTGGCCAAAGCCATGGACCACTGATCAGGCTCTGCGCACTGATCCAAGCCGGGCAACCAGGCAACCCAGCGCTTCACGCTTAATGATAATTCTTGCATGATTTACATGGCTCCTAACCAAACATGGCTCCTCCCCATTTGGGCAAGAGCCATGCAACTGACTAAGTTAAGGCCAATAATAAGGCCGGCTCGCTATCTTCGCTGGGGCAGAAGGCCCAGCATTATAATGGGCTTTCTTTAATCAAGCCATTCTCGCGCGAGATAGCTAGCGGTTTAGTCAATTATCTTTGTTACTACACCTTTTTCATTAAATTCAACAATCATGGTGTCCCAACGGTTTTTCCAGAAAGTCCACTGATCGTAGTCCAAACTGGGGGTACGATTGCCCGGAGGGTAACCAGCAGCTAGCAAGACACCATCTTTAGTCATGCCCACAGAAATTCGGCCACGTTTAATGCCTTCCTGATCTTTCTTCGACATTTTCTTAACTTTGTCCGCATCGCAGCTGTTTGCAAAGGTTTTCGCTGCGCTTACTTGAATAGGCTCACCGGTAGCCTTGTGCAATATGTACTGGAACTTTCGTCCGGTTTTAACCTCAGTGAACACCAGCACTTTACGATTCATCTCATGCAGTTCTACTTCTGCACAATATGGAATCATGGCATCAGGCAGCTGATAGTTCACAGTGTACAGACGATTGCGGGCACGATCCGGGTGCAAATTAAACTGAGCGTAAGCTTTCTTGCCAATCAAATCCTGGCCGGAGGCATCAGTGAGCGGAACATTTCCAGCACATGCACTCAACCCTGCCACTACCCCAATTAATGCAATTTTCTTTAACAAAGTTGTCATAG
>JBFKSL010000123.1:0-9960 GCA_041626995.1 Ketobacter sp.
ACAAGTGCGTGGCAACCGAAATGGGATTTTTTGGAAAGCTGCCGGGTTACGGAGATTTTGTTGAGCGTAATCTGCCGCGCAGCTTTTTGGATCAGTGGGACCCATGGCTGCAACGGGGTATTTCCGGCAGCCAGCAAAGTTTGGGTGAGCAATGGCTGAACAACTATCTCACCGCTCCAGTGTGGCAGTTTGCCTTATCGCCTGGTTGTGTAGACAGCAACGCCTGGTTAGGCCTGTTCTTACCCAGTGTTGATAAAGTGGGCCGTTATTTCCCCCTGACCTTGGCTATGCCAGTAAATCAATCGGTTAACCTGAGCGCGGCGGTGTATCACAATGCTCCCTGGTTCGAGAAGTTGGCGGCTATAGGTGTGGCCTGTTTGAAAGAATCGCCCACCGTTGAAGCGGTGGCAGATGTGTTGCAGAACCTGGAAGACCCTGTGCTGGTTCCCTGGCGTGTGCAGCGACCCGAATCCACGCCGTTAGGCAATTGCATTAGCAGCACCAGTGGTGACATGAAACCAGAACAAGGTGACGTGTCACTTTTACAAAGCCTTACCCTCAGTGAAGGGTTATTGCGCCAGCATTACCCAAGTTACAGTCTTTGGTACACTGCTGGTGGAGAACACAGCCCAAACGCGCTGTTGTCGGCGGAATCGTTGCCTAATCCGCAGGGTTTTGCTGCCATGTTGGGCGGGCAGTGGCAACAATTTGGCTGGAATATTCTGTGAAAAAGCAGAATACACAAAGTTATTTGCAAAGTTGTTTGATAGGCTGCTTGGTAACTCATGGGCATGCTAAACTTACCCCAGGATCAGCCAGTACCTGCCTAATAACAAAGACACACAAACTGTTCAGTAAAGACGTGTTCACAAAAGGATTCCCATGGCATCTCCAAGCATTATCGAAGTAGAAAGCCTGCTTAAGCCGATCTCAGAAGATCAGCCCCAGGGCAGTGATATTCGTGAAGATTCCTCGCCAACTTCGGTGTATTACCAGATCAAAGACGCTCGCAATACCGCGCGGGCTGCAGAACGCGCCAGCATGTTTGATCCTGATAAGGCCGCCGATGTGATGGATGCCTGGCGCCCGATTTTGGATTTGGCTCCCACCGTTCTTAAGGATCATGCCAAAGACCTTGAAGTGGCATCCTGGTTTACCGAAGCGCTGATCCGATATCATGGTTTTGCCGGTTTACGTGATGGTTTTGCTTTGGCCAAAGGCCTGGTGGATCAATACTGGGAGAACCTCTATCCCGAGCCCGATGAAGATGGCATTGAAACCAAAGTCGCACCTCTGGCCGGTCTAAATGGTGATAGCGGAGAAGGCACTCTGTTAGCGCCCATTCGTAATGTTGATATTACCAGTAGCGCCTCCCACGGTTACTTCAGCTATTGGCAATATCAACAGGCTCGTGATGCAGCGCGCCTTACCGACCCGGATAAGCGTAAGGAAAAAGAGGAAAGCCTGGGCTATTCCCTGGATAAAGTGGAAGCCGCCGTGGCGGATTCTTCTGCTCAATTTTTCACCGACATGGTGGATGATCTCGAGCAGGCGATTAACGATTTCAAGGATATGAACAACGCTTTGCGTGAATATTGCAAACACGATGCGCCGCCTTTCTCACTCATATTGGAAACCCTGGAAGAAGTGCTGCGCTCGGTGCGTTTTGTGGCGAAAGACAAATTGATCGTGGTGGAGGAACCGATGGAACAGCCAACCGCTTCAACACCAGAGGCCGCCGGCTCCGCAGCCCCAGCGGTGGCGGTGAGTGCCAGCAGTGGCGCCATTGCCAGCCGCGAAGATGCCTTGCGTCGTTTGGAAGAAGTGGCCAAATATTTCAAAGCCACCGAGCCCCACACGCCTTTAGTTACGGGTATTGAACGCTTGGTGCGCTGGGGTCGCATGCCTATGGCAGAATTGATACAAGAGCTGGTGCCAGATCCAACGGCACGGGCCTTCTACCAGCATTTAACTGGGGCAAGCTTTTCCGAAGAGAGCGAGGCAGCAGATACCAGCGCCTATCAGGCCACCGCCAACGTGGGGGTGGCAGAACAAGCCAGTAGTAGTAACAGCAGTCAGGATGACAGCGGCTCTAGCCAGGAAATGAGCTGGTAGCCAAATGTAAATATTACCAAAGCAGGGAACAGGAATTGGAACAGAACATGCTTTTTAATTCGCGTACTCAAAAAATGAATCTAAACGGAGGGTTATCCCATGTCAGAAAGTATTCACGATAAATTAAAGCGCGTACGCAAGCCCCGTGTTCACATCACCTACGATGTGGAAACCGGCGATGCTCAAGAAACCAAAGAACTGCCTTTCGTGATGGGCGTAATGGGAGACTACTCCGGTGACAACACCGATAACAAAAAGTCTCTTAAAGAGCGCAAGTTCGTTAACATCGATCGCGATAACTTCAATCAGGTTATGGGCAATGTGAATCCTACTGTTAACATGAAAGTGGAAAACACATTGGCCGGCGATGACAGCGAAATGGCTGTAGATTTGTCCTTCAAACACATGGATGATTTCGATCCTGCCGCCATCGTTAATCAGGTTGATCCATTGAAGCAACTGTTGGAAGCCCGTAACAAACTGCGCGATCTAATGAGTAAAGCCGACCGTTCCGAAGAGCTGGAAGGCATACTGGAAGACATTCTACAAAACACTGATAAAGTAACTTCTATTTCGGAAGAACTAGGCCTGGGTAAAAAAGATGGAGGTGACGAATAATGGCTGAAGAACAAACACAAGCAGAAGGCGCAGCCGAAGCAGAAGAAGGCTCCCTCAGTTTATTGGAACAGGCCATTGGCGCCACCAAGCAAACCGAACGTGATGAAGCGCAAGATCTACTGGCCAACCTAACCAAGCAGGTAATGGATGGCACAGTAACCTGGGATCGTAACCTCACCAAAACCATTAGCAACGCCATTACCGCTATTGATGCTGCCATTTCCAAACAGCTGGCCGCCATCATGCATAATGAAAAATTGCAAAAGGTAGAAGGTTCCTGGCGCGGTTTGCATCACTTGGTGATGAACAGTGAAACCGGCACCGGCTTGAAAATTCGCATGCTCAACATCAGTAAACGCGAACTGTTTAAAGACTTGGATAAAGCGGTGGAATTTGACCAAAGCCAAATCTTTAAAAAGATCTACGAATCTGAATTTGGAACCGCTGGCGGTGAACCCTACGGTGCCTTGATTGGTGACTATGAATTTACCAATCACCCAGAAGACATCGATCTGTTGTCGAATATGTCTAACGTATCCGCTGCTGGTTTCTGCCCATTCATCAGTGCCGCTGGTTCTGAAATGTTTGGCTTCGATGACTTTACCGAACTGTCCACACCACGTGACCTTTCCGGTATTTTTGCATCCCAGGAATACATTAAATGGAGAAGCTTCCGTGAAAGCGAAGATTCCCGTTTCGTTAACCTGGTCATGCCTCGCGTATTGTCCCGTTTGCCTTACGGTGCTAACACCAAGCCGGTGGAAGAATTCGATTATGAAGAATTCGAAGCTGATGAGTCTGGTATGCACAAAGCCGTAGGCCACGATCAATATACCTGGATGAACGCAGCCTATGTCATGGGTACAACACTAACGCGCGCTTTTGCTGAAAACGGCTGGTGTACGGCCATTCGTGGTGCTGAAGGTGGCGGTAAAGTGGAAGGTTTGCCTTCACACTTATTCAAGAGCGATGATGGCGACGTGGATCAGAAATGTCCCACCGAAATCGGTATTACCGATCGCCGTGAAGCTGAATTAAGTAACCAAGGCTTCCTACCATTGTGTCACTACAAAAATACCGATTACTCCGTGTTTTTTGGTGCCCAAACCACGCAGAAGCCTAAGGTATATGACGATCCTGATGCCACTGCTAACGCCTCCATTTCTGCACGCTTGCCATATATCATGGCTACCGGTCGTATCGCCCATTACTTGAAAGTTATGGCGCGCGATAAAATCGGTTCCTTTATGGAAGCCAAAGATTGTGAGCAATGGTTAAATCGTTGGATTTCCAACTACACCAACAGCAACCCCGATGCCAGTGCTGAAATGAAAGCGAAATTCCCACTGGCGGAAGCACGCATTGAAGTAAAAGAAACTCCTGGGGCCCCAGGTTCTTACAATGCTGTGGCGTATCTGCGCCCTTGGTTGCAAATGGAAGAACTCACCACCTCCTTACGTATGGTGGCGAGTATTCCTAAGAAGGGCTAGTAACCCTTTTCTGCAAACCTGAAATCCATAAGGCTGGTGGTATAACCATCGGCCTTATGTTTTCAAGGGCCACTCATTTTTAACACGCCAATTGCTCATATGACCAATACGCTATTTGCAGAACTGCTTAATAACACCCAACAGAATGCCGATGATGCATCGAGCAATCCGTTAATGTTATTTATGCAAGCAGAAGATGAAGTGGAAGCGTTTTCAATCTGGTTAGAGCACTTTCAAAGTAATCCTGCTATCAATCACTTGCCTGTCAGGCAATGGCTGGCACAGCAAATTGCATTGATTGATGAATTAATTGCCGAACAAATTAATGCCATTCTTCATCATAAAAAATTACAAGCATTGGAAGCGTCATGGCGCAGTTTGAAGAAACTGTGTGATGAGTCTTATCCTTACCCCAATATTAAATTACGTTTGTTGAATGTGAGTTGGGCTGAGGTGTGTCGTGATATCACCAAAGCGCAGGACTTTGATCAAAGCCAGCTTTTTCAGCGTATCTATACAGATGAATTTGGTATGCCTGGTGGCGAGCCTTACGGTCTGTTGATTGGCGACTATTATGTTAGTCACAAACCCTATGAAGGGCACCGTTATAATGACATTGAAGTGCTGCAAGGTTTGTCACAAATAGCAGCCGCATCTTTTGCGCCCTTTATTTGCGGCGCAGCTCCACAGCTATTTGGTTTGGATGATTATTCCACCCTGGGTAGCCATTTGAACTTTAATGCCATATTTCAGCAGCAGGAATACATTAAATGGCGTAGCTTTCGGCAGATGGAAGACGCTCGCTTCGTGTCGTTGTTATTGCCCAGAATATTGCTGCGTCAACCTCATCATGCCAAAGCCGGTGAGTTTCCATTTGAAGAAGACTGCTATAAACCGGAACATTATTTATGGGGTAACGCCAGCTTTGCTTTCGCCAACGTGATCATTCGTGAATATGGCGAAATTGGATGGTTTGCCCAAATTCGCGGTGTGCCGCGTAACCAACTAGCCGGTGGCGTGGTAACGGGCTATGAGCCAGTGCCCATTGGTAAAGAGTCCCATCATATTCTTACCGATGTGATTATCACCGATAGCATTGAACGTGAACTCAATGACCTGGGGTTTATGGCGTTATGTCAGTGCTACGGCGTTCCGTTGGCTGCGTTTCATAGCAATCCCACATTGCATATACCAAAAGTCTTTAACGAAAAAAGCTCCACCGCCAATGCTCGTATAAGTGCCATGTTGCAACAGGTGCTCTGTGCTTCGCGTTTTGCCCATTATTTGAAAGTGATGATCCGTGACAAGGTGGGTTCCTACAGCACGGAAAAAGAGTGCGAACTGTTTTTAACAAAATGGATCAATCAGTACACCACAGGGCGCGATGACCTAAGTTGGGAGATGCGAGCTAAATATCCATTGCGGGACGCACGTTTGCAGGTGCGGGAAATGCCGGGTATGCCAGGGCAGTATACCTGCGTGATTCATTTAAAACCCCACTATATTGCTGAAAACCTGGTATCAGAACTCAAACTCACCACCGAGCTGACCAGCTCAAGTATTGGCACGAGAGGCTGAGTAATGGGGGAAACATATGATTGATGGTGATCAGAAATTAATAGTGCCATTATTAGATCGTCTGTTGGATGATGATCCCAATGAAAATGTGGAAAGTGCAAAGGCACATCATTTGCTAATACATCAAATGAAAGAAAGTGTGCGCCGTGACTTGGAAGAGCTGTTCAACACTCGGCAATGTTGTATTGCTCCGCCTAAGCGTTATTCCCATATTCAAAATGGGCTACACAATTATGGCCTACCGGATGCCGCAACTTTGAACCTAAGCTCCCAGAAAGCCAGAACAGAATTTTGCCGAACGGTGGAAGCCACCATAAAGCGATTTGAGCCACGAATTCGAACCGTAACCGTAAGGACTCAATCAGGTTTCGATCCGGAAGATCCCAGTATTCGCTTCCGTGTTGAAGCGACATTGCACGCCTTGTCGGCGGAAGAAGTTATTGTATTTGATTCAGCGCTGAATCCCATCACCCGCTCGGTGGTGGTTTCAGAAACCGTATAAAAAGACGAGCAACATAGATGAGTGATGAATTACTAAAACATTACGAACAAGAGTTGGCTTTTGTGCAAAAGGCCATGTCGGAGTTTGCTCAACGTCATCCAAAAATTGGTAGTCGTTTACGTATCTCTGAAGATCGGCCAGAGGATCCATTTGTGGATCGTTTGCTGGACGGTGTGGCGTTATTAAATGCTCGCATTCAAGACAAGCTGAATGATGACTTTCCTGAGTTAACAGATGGGATCTTGGGGACCATCTATCCCCACTATCAGCGCCCGATTCCTTCCATGAGTATTGTGCAATTTCAAGCATCTGATGCGCTGGATGAATGCGTTACCATTCCCGCAGGAACCGAGCTGGATACGGAGTCATTCGGTGGTGAGAGCTGTCGTTTTACCACCCGCTATCCGGTGGAGATTCAGCCTTTTAACGTGGAATCAGCACAATTGTTAGCACGGCCATTTGTTGTGCCCGGCGCGGACAATGTTCCCGGCGCGGATGGCGTGCTGCGTCTGTGCATGCGTACGTTGTCCACGGCCCTCTCTTTTGGTGAATTGAAACCGAAAAAACTGCGTTTCTATTTACGTGGTCAGGCCAACCATATCTATTCGCTCTATGAAAAGTTGCTTAATGGAACCGAAAAAGTTGTATTGGCACGTAGTGAAGGTGATGGCAAGCCAGTTTTCTGTGATGCCGATATTATTCAATCGGTAGGTTTTGATATTAGTGAGGGATTGCTGCCTTACCCAGCAAATGCCTTTGTGGGTTATCGCTTGATAACGGAATTTTTTGTTTTCCCACAAAAGTTTTTATTTGTGGATATAGATCTCTCATCGTTGCCTGAAGATGTGGGCAGTGAATTGAATCTCTATATCTATTTAAAACAAATGGACGCTGATTTAGAGCATTATATTAACGCCAGCAGTTTTGTGCTTGGGTGTGCGCCAGCGGTTAATCTGTTTCCGTATGTGGCCGACCCCATCAGTATGGATCATACCGAGTATGAATATCGAATAGTGCCCGATGGTCGTAGAACCGGTGCTTTGGAAATCTATTCAGTGGATAAGGTGAATGCGTCTGATTCACAGGGTCAACAGTTTGAATTTACGCCATTCTATGGCATCCAACACCGTCATACAGAAAGAAACCATGGCACCTATTGGTTTCAGCGGCGCTTATCTGTTGTAGAGGGTGAAAATAAGAATGAAGAGGCTTCTGAAATTAATCTCAGCCTAGTGGATATCAATTACGATCCCAGTATGCCCTCGGATGAAACCCTGGATGTTAAGCTCACCTGTTTTAATCGCAATCTACCTTCTAAGCTGCCTTCAGGAACCAATCAACCGAAACTGAATATGGTGGAAGGTGATGCACCGGTGGTATCAATTCATTGTGTAACACCGCCCACATCTACCGTGCGCCCACCCCTTAGAAATCGAGCCCATTGGCGTTTACTTTCACATCTGAATTTAAATCATATTTCCCTAACGGCGGATGATAATGGCGCTGCCCTTAAGGAAATATTACGGCTCTATGATTTTCGTGGCTCAGACACCATTCGTAAAATGGTGGAATCCATCAGTCGGGTAAAATGCGAATCCATTGTGGCGCCGATCACCGTGAATCAAGGCACTGCCATGTGTCGAGGCACGCAAATTGAAATGGAGTTTGATCCAAAGCTGCTATTAGGAGGTTCGGCCTATTTATTTGCCAGTGTGCTGGAGCGGTTTTTGGCACTGTATTGTTCATTGAATTCTTTCACACGGTTTATAGCCAAGATAAAAAAAAGCGACGGGGAATTGAAGCGATGGCCACCACGGGCTGGCGAAAAAACACTGCTGTAGCCTATCAGCTACAGAAAACCCCGGCCCGCTTCGAATTTTTTCAGGCGGTGCGTCTGCTTGAGCTGACGGCGCAGTGGTATGCCAGTCAGGGTAAAAAATTTGCTAAAGTGCCGGTAGCAAAAAGTGCTCCACCTAATCGCGAAAGTATTCGCTTCTCTGCTCAGGCCAGTGTGGCGTTTAAAGGTGCCGATTTAGAAAAAATCGCACCGGTTACCACAGTGGAAACCGACGATGAAAGCGCACCACAAACCCAGTGGCAAGTATTGGTTAATATATTTGGGTTATTTGGTAGCACGGGCGTGTTGCCATTCCATATAAGTGAATTAATCATCAAGCGCCTGCGGCAAAAAGATCACTCTTTACGCGCATTTTTAGACGTGCTCAATCACCGTAGCACGTCGCTGTATTACCAGGCTTGGCATAAGTACCGATTGCCCGTGGCCTATGAGCGCTCAAAATCCACTAAGTCTGATCAGGATCTATTTAGTAATGCTCTGGCCGCTTTAGTGGGCTTGGCAACACCAGGTGTAAACAACCGCATGGCGGTACCAGATGAGGCCATTATCGGTTTTAGTGGGCAGCTGGCCGGTTCAACTCCCTCGGCGCCATCGTTGGCTCGCATGTTGCAGCACTATTTTGAGTTGCCGGTTGAGGTGGAACAATTTATCGCTCAGTGGCAAAGTTTGCCCCAAGATATTCAAAGCCGTTTACCCAATCAGGCGCAAAATAATATTTTAGGTAGAAATGTGATTCTGGGTCGCCAGTGCTGGGAATTGCAAAGTAAATTTCGGATAAAAATTAACGATATTAATTATGAACAATTCATTGGGATTTCTCCCAATAGTTCTAAAATGGCAGCTCTAAAAGCGTTTGTTCGCTTTGTGGTGGGCACGGAATACGATTTTGATATTGAGATCAGTATTCATCCTGATCAAATTCCTCAGGTGGGTTTAGGGGCGGTGGCTACGATTGGTGGTAAACCTGTGCAGGGTGGGGAGTTGATGTTGGGGTGGAGCACTAATTTGCGAAAACAGTTGGTAAATAGTGATGACCAGCAGCGCATTCGGATTTTGGTAAGCAGTAAGAATTATTAACTTAAACAGAATGGAGTGATGGGAACGTAGGGAACTTTTCCAGTAACTCCGGGTAACCAAGGAACAGAAACCATGATCAACGTAAACTTAAAATCCCTCGTGGATAAAATGTCACCGGTGATGCGCGATGCTTTGGAAGGCGCAGCAGGGCTGTGTATAGGGCGCAGCCATTACAATGTAGAAGTGGAACATTGGTTACTGAAATTGTTGGAAGTGGTGGATAGCGACTTTACCGCGCTATTGGAAAAACACGAAGTAAACATAAGCCACCTGGCCAAGCAGCTTACGGATTCGGTAGAAAAATTTAAAAGTGGCAGCTCGCGTCCAGCAGCTTTGTCCCCCGCCATTGTAGAAGCCAGTAAGAATGCATGGATGATCAGTTCCGTGGATTATGGCCACGGTATGATTACCAGCGGCCATTTGTTGGCGGCGTTGTTGTTGGATGATCAATCTCGTAGAGCGTTGCAGGATTCCGCTCCTGAAATTAAAACCATTGCGCCCGAATCCTTGCGTGAAACCGCGCGAGCCTTGATTGGCACTACCGGAGAATCTTCCAGTGGTGCGGGCTCAGCCGTAGGCACAAGTGGCGATGCTGATGCAGCTCCTGTGCATCCTACCAAAACCCCCTCATTGGATAAGTTTACCGTAAACCTTACCGAGCGAGCGCGACAAGGTAAGATTGATCCTGTGTTGGGTCGGGATGATGAAATTCGACAGTGTAT
>JBFKSL010000124.1:0-9914 GCA_041626995.1 Ketobacter sp.
GACGATATTGGTTTTTTTGCGCAGCACATCAATAAACAAGCCATTAGTCGTCTAGAAAGCGTTATTGATTCCAGCTTTGCCCGCATGGAATACACCGAAGCAGTAAAAACATTACAAAACTGTAAACAAAAATTTGAATTTCCCGTGCAATGGGGAATTGATCTACAGTCAGAGCACGAGCGTTACCTGGCAGAGAAGCATGTGGGTAAGCCGATTATTTTGATGAACTACCCGAAAGAAATTAAAGCGTTCTACATGCGTGAAAACGATGATGAAAAAACATGTGCTGCTATGGACGTGTTAGCTCCAGGCATAGGCGAAATTATTGGCGGTAGTCAAAGGGAAGAGCGCTTAGATGTGCTCGATCAGAAAATGGATCAGCTTGGAATTAAAGAACACCTTTGGTGGTATCGAGATTTGCGTCGTTACGGCACTATTCCTCATTCTGGTTTTGGTTTGGGATTTGAACGGTTATTAAATTACATCACTGGTATGGAAAATATACGCGATGCGATTCCGTTTCCACGTACACCTGGTAATGCTTTATTTTAGCCAGTAAAGCGTCAAACGGCATTTTTCCACCGCCTGCTTAATGAAAAGTAGGCGGTGTCGAGAAAATGCTGCATAATGGTTGTTTTTGCGTCGATTTCGGTTGTTTGCCAAAAACGCCTTCAGTTTTTATGTCGCTGTGATTAAGCACTTTGGCGCAATTCATTTGAAATGGCATTAAGCAAAAAATCGCCATAAATTACCTCCAGTTTTGTCAATACACTCACCTGCATTTGACTAACCTAAGTTGTTGCGTTTTCGTAAAAGGTTTTCAGTTCTAGCGTAAACTTTTATTTCTTTTAGATATTAAAACAAATAAGCTTAACTGAATTGTCCTACAATAATTTTGTTTTTGAAACGGACTTCTTGTTTCAGAAGTTTCTTCTGTTTTTTATTTTGGATCTTGGGGATCCCTGGCTGCTGTTTTAAGAGGGGGCGGCGGCGACAATTCACTCATGGAAACGGTAAATTTTTTTGGGGAAGGCCGAAAGGCTTAAAATTTCACATTTTCAGAGTAGTTTGTGATGAAACCGGATGTCCATGTTATTGCTCCACGCTACGCGTTTGGGGTTGAGCACAATGCCAGTGCGTCTTTATATTGGGAAAATACATTAATTGAAGCGGAACCGTTAGATGTTTCGAAAGGGCATTTAAGTGTTCGCGTACCACATAGTGACCGTTATCAGGAAGGGGAAAGCACTTCCACTATTGAGCTTAATGTAACAGGTCGATCTCATACCCTGCGCCAGATGCGCCTCACCAAAGTTGCGCCCTGTTGCAGTGGCCGTTACACCAAGTTGGTTTTTAAAAGTGAGCAAGATCAATTAACCTCAGCTCGTTTATGGGAAGTCAGTTTTTCTTTGCGCATGGGGAACAGTTTAAAACGCGAATTTCGTGTTGAAGAGCAGTCTTTGCCTAAAGTTCCTGCCCGAGGAATTTATACAGAAGAAGCTCGCCAACAACGGCTTGCTTTCTTAGAGCAGGAAACCCAACAGCCGCTGGAAGAGGTTTCCAATACCCGATTAGATCCCACCAGCTTAGTAAGCAACATCGAAGCCTTTATTGGCACGGTGGAAATTCCTGTTGGAGTGGCAGGCCCCTTACATATTAAGGGGGAGCATGCTGACGGTCTGTATTACGCCCCTATGGCTACCTCTGAAGGGGCCTTAGTGGCTTCTGTAACCCGGGGTGCTACAGCCTTGTCGCGATCCGGTGGTGTTACCGTGCGCGTTTTAGGTCAACGTATGTTTCGTGTGCCCATGTTTGTGTTGGAAGATCTGTCCATGGCCTTGTTCTTTTCTGAATGGGTGGAAGATCATTTCAGCGAAATAGCCGAGCAAACGCGTAAATATTCTAATTTTGCCAAGCTTGTGGAATTGCAAACCCATGTGCTGGGTAAATCCGTGCATGTGTATTTTATTTACGAAACGGGTGATGCTGCTGGTCAGAACATGACTACCACCTGCACATGGCAGGCTTGTCAATGGATCATTCAGCAGGTGAGTAATTTTAATGGTATTCATTTTGAGCATTTTATGGTGGATGCCAATTTGTCCAATGACAAAAAGGTGACTTACAACTCTTTCTTGAAAGGGCGCGGCATTCGTGTGTTGGCAGAATGTGTGCTCGATAAAGAAATATGTAGCAAGGTACTTAAAGTGACACCCAAGCAATTGTTTGATGCCTTTAATCATTTTGTTGGGGGAAGTATTTCTTCTGGCATGGTGGGGATCAATATCAACATCGCTAATGTAATTGCCGCGATGTTTGCGGCAACCGGTCAGGATATTGCCTGTGTTCATGAATCTTCCATTGGCCAATTGCATATGGAACTGACTGGTGATGGTGACAAGGATAGTAATTTATATGTCACCTTAATGCTGCCCAGTTTAATAGTGGGTAGTGTTGGTGGCGGCACTAATCTGCCACAACAAAAAGAATGTTTACAGCTATTAGGTTGTGCAGGGCCTGGTTGCGCGCACAAATTGGCGGAAATAATTGCTTCATATTGTTTGGCGTTGGATATCTCCACGCTAAGCGCTATTGCCAGTGATCAATTTGCTCGAGCCCATGAAAAGTTAGGGCGAAACAGGCCTGTAGATTGGCTCAAAATGTCTGATCTTAATGTGGCTTTCTACAACCGCGTCATTCAGCATCGTTTTAGAAATAACAATCTGAATGTAACGTCTATCACCGCGATTAATGCAGAATCCATGGGTAGCAGCATTGTAACAGAGCTAACATCCCATAAGATCAATAAATTGGTAGGCCATTTTCCCTACGAATTGGAATTAAATCAGGGCTCGCCCATTCGGGTTATGACCAAAGTCAAGCCGTTGGATTTGGAAGTAATCTTGATGTTAAACAGCATGGCCGGTATGTGCGATGCCCGTTTGGCTCATGCATTTAATGAGTTTAAGAACCATCTTGGTTTTGAAAACTGTCATGTTCGTGAATTGATGGTGATGTCGCAAGAAGACGAACGTCTACAAAAATATATTCCTTACACCTATTATCAGCATCAAGAGCCAGAGCGTGAAGCCTATGTGTTGGTGCAGGAGTATCTGGAAAATTTGGAGATGATGGATAGTGCTGACGATACTTCAGGCTGGACGCCTCAGCATATTAAATCTGCGCTTGCTGGCATCGCAGAAGTTCATGCCATTTGGTATGGCAAAGAAGATGAACTGCGTGAGCAAAATTTCCGTTTATATGAGCAGGATACACAGTCCGTTAAAGAAAAAGGACGTTTGTGGCACATGCTGGGTGTGCATGCCATAGAAGAGTTTCCTGAATGGTTTTCTGAAGCAGATACCAAGGTGTTTTCGAAATGTCTGCGCTCTGTAGAAGAGTGGTACCCAGAGCTGGATGCCATGAAAAAAACGTTGGTACACAATGATTTTAACCCGAGAAATATTGCTTTCCGAAAGGGTGTGGATGGTTTAACCCTGTGTGCATACGATTGGGAATTGGCCGCTATTCATGTGCCACAAAGAGATTGCGCTGAATTGCTGCTGTTTACGTTAGACGAGCATGCAACGGCAGATCAGGTTAATGAGTATGTGGAATACCACCGAAAATGTTTGGAATTTGCCAGTGATGTTCCTATTGATGCACGAGAGTGGCGTAGAGGATATCAGTTGTGTTTATGGGATATCTTGTTAACCCGAGTCACGCTTTACCTAATGGCCCATACATTCAGGCATTATGCCTTTATGGACAGGGTTCAGGCGTCGTTACGTAACTTGATTCACATTGAAAGACAGTTTCAATTACTGAGTCGGGGGTGATTCATGCAATTAATGGATTGGAACCCTTCACAAACTTTGGATGAGGCATTTATTCGCTTACCTTTTGATATTTATCAAAAAGATAATTTTTGGTTAGGTGAAAATAGCGCTGCTGTGCGATTGGCTTTCTCAGATAGAAATGATTTTTTTAAATCAGGAAAAAGCTGGGTAGGGAACACAGATAAGTGCCGTTTAGCTGGCTTTATTGAAGCAGATAATGTTATTGAAGGAAAAAAGGCGGCGTACTTTGGCTATTGGGAAACCTATAACGATGTCAAAGATAATCGGTATTTGTTTTCTCAATTTGAACAATGGGCAAAAAAGCAGGGCGCAGATATTGTTTATGGTCCCATAAATTTTAATACATACGGATCAAATCGGTTACGTGTTGACGCCTTTGACCAGCCCGCGTTTATTGGCGAACCTTATAATCCTGATTATTACCCGGTGCTTTTACGGAAAATGGGTTATCAAATCTGCTATAGATACCAGTCGCGATTTCATCGTGATCCACCGCAGTGGGCGCAGGAGATGGATGCTCTTTATCAAAAGCAAAAACTTGTGTTGGGCAATCAGTTTCAGATTAAAGCCCTTACACCAGATATTTGGTTACAAAGATTAGATGAACTGTATGAAGTAATTGATGTAGCCTTTCGCAGTAACTTTGCGTATCGGCCAATTTCAAAACTGCAGTTTATTAATGGTTTTGGTAAAGGCTATATCAATAAAGCCTGTCCCAAAACATCCAATATTGTGTTTGATGAAAATAATCGAGTGGTTGGTTTTTTTGTTGCGTTTCCCGATTATGCGCCTTTATTACAGCTTCGAGAAAATCGGTCGGGAGAGGTAACCACAGATTATCAAACCTGCTATCGGGATTTAGTCGAGCCTCGTTTGCTATTGGCAAAGACTGGAGCTGTGCACCCAGACTATCGTACCAGCGGTGTGTTCACTTGGATGGCCAACGAAATCCTGATGAATTCTCTGGGACGTTACGAACACATATGTAGTGCCATGATAAGAGAAGATAATCATTCTCTTGGCTATGCCATGCGTTGCCCTATACAAAGAACCTACGGGTTATTTTCAAAGAATATTTAAATTTCACTCATGGATGAGTCAGTACTAGTGAGTGAATGTTATGCAAACCAATGTATCAAGCCCAAAATGGATAGTGCAGTTAAATTGGATCGACTGCATTACCTTATCTAGTGTGATAACCACATCTTTAGCCGTCGCATTGTTAATGGATGGTTATTTTCACGCTTCTATCGCCATCCTGTTTATAGCCATGACGGCTGATGCTATGGATGGTTATTTAGCCCGCCTTTTCAAAATGCAAAGTCAATTTGGCCGTTATTTAGATGGCTTTATGGATGTGCTGATTTATTTGGTAGTGCCTTCACTGGCGTTGTATCAATTCGGTTTTAATGGTTTTTGGGGTGGCTTTTTAATGTTGATGGTGGCAGCGGGTTGTATTCGATTGTCGGCTTTTAACGAAACGGGCAACATCGAAACATCCGGCGGCCCTGCATATATGGGGATGCCGGTATTTTGGAGTGTGTTTATCTGTGCTGGCTATTTTGTCGTGATCGAAGCAGGTCTGCCGGAGTTGGTTGCTAAAATTATGCTGGCTGTTTCTTTGTGTTTGTTTAGCTGGAATATGCTACAGCGCAAGCCCTTTTTCAAATTTACCTCTATGCTGCAAATGCTTTCATTAACATTGGGCGGCTGCTTTTTATTTGTGATTTTGCAATTGAACCAGTTTGAAGGTTTTTATAATTTTGATCCATTATTCAAAGCTTGGATATTGCAGATTCCAGTGGTAGTAGGTGGAAGCATTCACATGTGGGTGGTGGCTCGCAAGCGTTTAACGCTATTGGCTATTCCCGTTAGTGAGAGCCTTTATGGCAGTAATAAAACCTGGCGTGGATTTTTAGTAATGCCATTGGCTTCAATGGTGGGTGCGTTATTATTGCTACCCTTTACTGAATTTTTACCTCAGTCTCAATGGCATTTTCTTGTTGTGTTAGGGGCGTTGTCTGGTGCGGCTTATGTTATGGCAGAGCTACCCAATTCATTTATTAAACGGCGCTTGGGTGTATTAGCTGGTCAATTACCAGAGTCAAACAAATGGTTCTTTCTAGTATTGGATCAATTGGATTCTGGTGTGGGTATTGCGCTTGTGCTGTGGGCAACAGGCGTGTGTACCAGTTTCGAAGCGATCGTGTATGGCGTTTCGTTTCCCGTTACCGCCTTGGTGGTGAAGTCGTTATTGTTTAGTGCGGGCTTAAAACGTTCAGCCTGCTAGTTCAATAACGATAACACCTGTTGAGAAAGCGCATTGGCCTGGGCTTGTAGTGCAAGTCCAGCCTGGCGCTTGATTTGTTCTCGCGATAGTTCGGTTATCTGAGCCGCAAAATCTGTGTCAGAAATTCTGGATCGCGCAGCAGTTTGTGATTCGGCTACAGAAGAAAGATTACGAATACTGGATTCAAACCGGTTTTGAATAGCACCAATGGAAGCGCGGTAGCCATCAATTCGGTTTAGTGCATCATCAACGCTGGATACTGCGCTTTGGGCTTGTTCAATGGTATTTACATTGATGTTGGCAACACTACCGGTTGCTTGCACATTTTCTTTTTGCAAACTATTCAGCCCGGCTTGAGCTTGATCCGCACCACTAAATTCAATGCTGTCATTTGCGCTAACCGTTACTTCACCACTAATACGTAAATCAGAAAAGTTTGCATCAAAGCGATTTTCGCCGCCGCCAAATAGACGGTTGGTAACCGCAACGGATGAGGTGTTCACCACAATGTCGCGACCATCTTCTGCGTTCAATTCCAGTTCACCCTGATCGTTTACTGATGCCGTTACACCGGTTTGATCGCTTTGGGCGTTAATGGCTTGTACTAAGTCCCCACCAGAGTCGTTTTCGCTAAAACTTACCGGCCCAATATCCACACCGTTAATATTTAAATCGCCGTTGGACAATGCCCCCGTCGTTATATTCGTGGCTTTGGTATTGTCTACCGAGCCGCTGAAATCATCACTGATAATGTCACTGGCATTGAAATTGGTTTCTGCATCGGCAAATACGCCCTGCAAACCCTCTTCGCCAGATTCCCGAATATTGTTGATGCGCTCAGCGACGGATTTTGCCAAACCTGAACCAAAGTTATCTGCATTGGGATCGGTAAGTTCTGAAGTGTCCTGCACGGTGGTGATCGCTCCACCAAAAGCATCGTCTGCTATGTTTATCTGATCTTCGTTGGCGGTGGTGCTGGTGGTTACGGTTAGGTCGCTAATTTCTGTGGTCGTTGCGTCACCTTCTTGGATACCTTGGCTGCCAATATCGCCTGCGCCCAGTTGCGCCCGATTACCGGTGGACTGAACTTCGCCAGGTAACCCGCCCAGCGCGTCGGTGGAAGCATTAAAACCGTTTACCGAAACCTGTTCACCTGGGTTAGGGCCAATCTGAAAACTTTGGCTACTAAGAGACCCATCTAATACTTTTTTACCATTGAATGTTGTGGTATCTGCGATTCGATCAATTTCACTTTTCAGTTGATCGACTTCTTTTTGAATGGTGGAACGGTCGGATGCATTCAAACTGCCATTGGCCGCCTGCAGCGACAAATCACGAATACGTTGTAGGGCAGTCGTGGTTTCATCCAATGCTGATTCGGTTACTTGCGCAAAGGAAATACCATCATTGGCATTACGGCTAGCGGTATTCAAACCATTGATCTGTGCAGTGAAGCGATTGGTAATGGCCAAACCGGCAGCATCATCAGCGGCACTGTTAATGCGATTACCCGAGGCAATTTTTTCCAGAGCCTTGTTTAAGCCTATTTGAGTTTGGCTTAACTGACGCAAGCCCACTAAAGAAGATAGGTTACTATTGATATTCTGAGGCATGACAACGTCCTCCTTAACCTATCACTATAGCGTCAACAGAGTTGACTGAGTATTAATCAGCTTAGGCTGCTTATACCGATTTTTTACCAACATATAGAATCAAAGGCCAAAATACTTCCTTGGCCTGATCGATATTGCCCCATGCGGTTTTCAAAGCTTCAAACTCCTGTTCAACCGGGTTTTTCCCCTGCTTTTCTTGGTATTGTTTCACCGCCGACCAAGTGTTGAGGTAGCCCAGTAAATGGCCAAATTCCCAGCTGGCTTCCATAAAAAATTCTGGAGTGGATTCGCGCGGGTAGGGGAAGGTGATTTTGCTGTAGCTGTTATCCAGCAGGGCACGTTCTTTTGGCCAATAGGGGCCAACCACTTGGCTATGAAAATGCTCGATCAAAGCATCCAGTTCGGTGTTTGTGTATAGCAGTTGGTAACCCCAAGCAGCCAAAACACCACTAGGCTTTAACACCCGATCCACTTCAGCAAAAAATCGAGGATGATCAAACCAATGAATCGCCTGGGCCACAGTAATTAAATCCAGGCTGGCATCGGGAGCATCAATGATTTCTGCCGGGCTTACGTGATAGTGAATATTAATGGCCGGTTGAGCCTGCTTAATCTGCTCTGCGCTGGCATCGCTAGCGCTGACTTTATTAAATCGTGATGCCAATTCCAGTGTGGCCTGACCATTACCGCAACCCACATCCCAGGCCCATTCTGCACTGGGGCTGATCTCGGCCAAATAATCATAAAGAGCTTGGGGGTATATAGGGCGAAAACGTTTGTAGCTGTCCGAATCCGTGGAAAAGTAGTCTTTGAAGTCTGTCATTGTGTTCCCTCCTAGTCTTTTTAGCATACCGGATGGGAGCGGTTTGGGAAGCTGTTGCTATTTATATTCATTATTTTTCAGGCTTATTACGATTAATAATATCTATTACTTTGATAGGGATATTTAAATGAAATTACTGAACAAATCAGGTCGTTAACTCTAGGAAGAAAGAATAGGGAGGTGTATGATTTGCCTTCGATTTCAATACCCGCAAGGTTGTTCTGACCTTGTTCAAAATAACTACGACCAACCAAGGAGAAACCCATGGGCGTATTAGTAGGCCAAGCTGCTCCCGATTTCGAAACTGCTGCTGTATTAGCTGATGGCAGCATCGTTGATTCTTACAAACTGTCAGACGCTATCAAAGGCAAGTACGGTATCGTTTTCTTCTATCCTCTGGACTTCACTTTCGTATGTCCTTCTGAGCTGATCGCTCTGGATCACCGCATTCCTCAGTTCCAAGAGAAAGGCGTTGAAGTAATCGGTGTTTCTATCGATTCTCAATTCACTCACAACGCATGGCGAAACACCCCAGTAAACGAAGGTGGTATTGGTCCTGTTAAATACACTTTGGTTGCTGATGTTAAGCACGAAATCTGCAAAGCTTACGACGTTGAAGCGCCAGGCGGCGTTGCTTTCCGTGGCGCGTTCCTGATCGACAAAGAAGGCAACGTTCGTTCTCAAATCGTTAACGATCTGCCTTTAGGTCGTAACATGGATGAGCTGCTGCGTTTGGTTGACGCCCTGCAATTCCACGAAGAGCACGGCGAAGTTTGTCCTGCTGGCTGGCAGAAAGGTGACAAAGGTATGAACGCTTCTCCTGATGGTGTTGCGTCTTACCTAGCTGAGAACTCTGAAGGCCTGTAAGGGTTTTTAGTTTGGCACTGCCGGTAGATAGGTGGTGCTAGTTGTATTGTGAGCCTGGGTAGGATTGGTTTCTGCCCAGGCTCATTGAGTTTTAATGATGAAGAATATTTTTCTTCAAGTCTGCTAAAGACTAAATCAATAAATAGGTCAAAGTAAATATAAAGGTCTCAGTACCAATTGAATGCCGATTTTAAAGTTGCTGTGAGCAATGGCGACTGCATAAATGCTGTCATTTTTTTTGGGTGGTGACTTTGTGTTCAGGATGGTAGGTAGGTCACTACAAGAATTTGTTTATTAAATTGAATATGAATATGGTCATCGTGACCTTTATGGTGCCTAATAGCAGCAGGCTTGTTTGCCCAAGATGTTAATCCAGGAACCAAGTTGCCAGTTTCATCTACTCCGGATTCCAACAGATCAACAGATGTACCGTCTTTATGAGAAGCATGATCTCGAATTGC
>JBFKSL010000125.1:0-9883 GCA_041626995.1 Ketobacter sp.
GGCACAACAGGGCCTTCCGGATTGTAGCCATACTTTTAATCTGCCTGCCCACCTTAAAATACCTATACAAACCACATAAGAACATTCCATTAGCAGTTGAAATAACCAAAAACGCTCCTGTTATCGCCGATTTTAATAAAAAGGGAGTATGGCCAGTAATTGCTCTCTCATTAGATGCTAGCCAACCCACCTTAGTCGCTCCACAGTCCAGCTTACTGGAGTCTGAGATATGGTTAGAGAGCATGCCTGCTAGTAGTGGCAAACATTTTTGGATAAGCCTAGCTCGCTCAAAAAGCGCTAAATCAAACCAGAAAGTACTTATGAAACGATTACAAACAGGCTTTGAAGTTATACACATGCCAGATATAGAGGGGGAATTGGATGTTTTTATATTCGGCCCCAAGGAAAACAAGCAATTGTAGTAACAAATCCGTCATAGAATCGTTATTCTATTTCGTTTCACGTTGAAGACTCATGAGCAGGTTTATGAACTTAAAGATCACCTTTATTGGGGCCGGTAATATGGCCAGCAGCCTGGCGGGAGGCATCATCGCCAAGGGCATGGACCCCATTAACATTACCATGTCTGATATTAATGAAAGCCAGTTGCAAGCAGCCCGCAGCACGTTGCAGGTTAACACCACGCGGGATAATCAAAACGCCTGCCAAAAGGCAGATGTTGTGGTGCTGGCGGTGAAGCCTCAGGTGATGGATCAGGTGGTTTCGCCACTGAAAGAGCTGCTACAACAACGCAAACCCATGATCATCAGCATCGCAGCAGGCATCACCCTGGCTAAATTGGAAAGCCTGCTGGGGGACGACATGCCCATCGTACGCTGCATGCCCAACACCCCGGCCCTGGTGGAAGCCGGTGCCACCGGCCTGTTCGCCAACACCAACGTAGACGACAACCAGCGCGAACAAGCCCGCACCATTATGAATTCCGTTGGGCTTGCGCTGTGGGTGGAGAATGAAGATCAGATCGATGCTGTGACGGCCGTTTCTGGCAGCGGCCCTGCCTACTTCTTCCTGGTGATGGAAGCCATGATCGAGGCTGGCAAACAATTAGGCTTGTCTGAGCAAGTAGCCAAGCAGCTTACCCTGCAAACCGCCCTGGGCTCGGCACAAATGGCCATTACCAGCGACGTGGATGCCACCGAATTGCGACGCCGGGTTACCTCACCCGGAGGCACCACTGAGCGCGCCATTAACATCATGGAAGATCAGCAACTGCGTAAAACCTTTATGGATGCGTTGCAGGGGGCCTATGACCGTTCCAAGGAGCTGGCGGGATAAGTTAAAGATTTTCCTGCTAACATGAATCTAATTAGTGTTAATGGGTTCTAACTTGTTAGAATCCAAAAGCCACAACAGACTAAAAGGTCATTCATTACATGAACGTTAGCGGTGCTCTGAATTTTATCGTTATCTACCTGTTTGATATCTACATCATGATCGTGCTGACACGATTTCTGTTGCAACTGGTACGGGCAGATTTCTATAACCCCATATCGCAGTTCGTGGTGAAGGCCACCACGCCTTTGCTAAAACCCCTACGGCGAGTGATTCCAGGGGTGGGCGGTATAGATAACGCTTCCATTTTCTTAATGATTACATTGGTGGCAGCCAAGTTGGTGGCCTGGAGCTTTATTCAGTTCCAAGACATGCTGCCCCTGGGCTACTTTCTGATTATTGGCTTGAAATCCATTGCTCTGTTGGTGGTTAACTACTTCACCTTTATTATTATCGTAGGTGCCATTATGAGCTGGGTGGTGCAGGGCTATCACCCTGTGTCGGCGGTATTACACCAGTTATCCGACCCTATCGTAGCCCCCATTCGGCGCTTGATTCCTGCCGCCGGTGGCATCGATTTCTCGCCGCTGGTGGTATTGATTGGTTTGTCGTTTTTGAAGATCCTGTTCCAACTGAATCACGTAGCCATTAATGGCTTCCCTGTACCCGTACCATGAGGCTCAAAAACAGGCTCTAATGAACGATTGGTATCAATGGCATCAGGGCGATTTGATTTTGTACTGCCGCCTGCAACCCAAAGCATCAACAGATGAATTTGCAGGCCTGCACGGGGACGCACTAAAAATACGGATCACAGCTCCACCCATAGACGGTAAAGCAAATGCACATTTAATGGGCTTTCTGGCCAAAGCCTTTGGGGTGAGCAAAAGCAAAGTTGAAATAGAAAAAGGTGAACTGGGGCGCAGCAAGCGAATTCGCATTCAGGCACCGCAAAAATTACCTGCTAAGCTAAACATAAGCTACCCTAGTTAGCTCAACGGGTTACACCAACTTTCACTAACTGTCGTTCAATGTTTGAACAGAGAAATAGATGGAATCGGCGCGTCTTTCCAATCAAATGGATGCCTATCTTCAGTGGCGGCAGGAGATCCACGGCCAGCTGACGCGCTATCGTGGCTGGTTGATTGACCACAACGTGCAAAACCCCGAGCTGACCTACAAACTAGAACAGGCACTGCATACCCTAAAAGAAGACAAGATCACCATCGCCTTTGTGGGTGAGTTTTCCCGCGGCAAAACCGAGCTGATCAACGCCCTGTTCTTCAGCCACTATGGCACCCGAATTCTGCCATCGGGCGCCGGGCGCACCACCATGTGTCCCACGGAGCTGTTCTACGACCAGCGCTCACCCGATAGCTACATACGCTTACTGCCCATTGAAACCCGCATGGTGGGCTCCAGCATAGCCAGTTTCCGCAAAATTCCTGATAAATGGATCTACGTGCCTCTGAATTCGGAAGATCCACGCTCCATGAAAAAGGCCTTTGCAGAAGTCGCGACCATGAAAACCGTCAGCGCCAAAGAAGCCTCAGCCATGGGTTTTCAAATCAATCTGCTGGAGATCGACCCCGAACATCCAGACAAGGTCATGATTCCCGCTTGGCGCCACGCCATGATCAGTTTCGATCATCCTTTGCTGCGCCAGGGCCTGACCATTATCGACACCCCCGGCTTGAACGCTCTGGGCTGCGAGCCTGAACTGACCTTTAGCCTGCTCCCAGAAGCCCAGTCCATCCTGTTTCTGCTGTCCGCTTCGTCCGGGGTGAGCGCTACAGATTTGGATATCTGGAACCGCCATATCCGCGATCTGTCACTGCGAGAGTCTACTGGTGTGTACGCGGTTCTCAATAAAATTGACGCCATTTGGGACGAGCTGGAAGACGACGAATACAACCTGCGCACCCTGGGCGATATTCGCGGCCAATGTGCCCGCCAGCTGTCCATCGCTCCCGACGAAATTCTCTGCGTTTCCGCCAAAGAAGGGCTACTGGCCCAGGTGGAAGGCAACATGCAACGACTGGACAAAAGCAGCCTGCCGGAGCTGGAGGAACTGCTGTCCAACGACATGATGCGGCGCAAAGAGCACATCATTCAAAAGAACGTGATTAAAGACATCCACGCCATGCTGCACGGTAGCCGCAAAACCCTGCTGCGACGCAAAGAGTCCATGCTCAAAGAACTCAGAGCCATGAAGGCCGACGAGGCTACCCGCAAAGACCAACTGGCGGAAATGCTGGCTCACGCCCGTCATGAGCAAGGCTTCTACCACAAGAAACTGATTCTGTTGAAATCCAGCCGCAAAATGATTCTGCGGGAAGGCACCGCCATGTTGGAACCAGTGAGCGCCGCCAAGCTGGACCAATACCTGAAAGCCGCAGGCAAAGCCCTCACCTCCAGCTGGACCATCGTGGGCATGAACAGTGCTATGGATGACTTCTTCGATAATGCCAAAGCAGACATGTTGGCACTGGCAGAGAAGCAGGAGAAAATTCAGGTACTGGTGGCTGACATCTACGCCAAATACGAAGCCGAACAAGGCTTAGCGCCGCTGGATTACCCGCGTTTTACGCCCAACGAATACCTCACTCGGCTGTCCGACCTGCGCGCCAAGTCCGGCAGCTTCCGTCGTAACCTGCGCAAGCTGCTAACGGAACAAAAGGCCACCTCCAAGCGCTTCCTTTCCACCATCGTCAACGAAGGCTCCAACATCTACCGGCGATACGAGTGGGCCGCCAAAGAGTGGCTCAACGATGTATTACTGCCTCTGTTTCAAAACGCTCAGGAGCAAAAACACCTGCTGGACGAGCACATTATGAAACTGCGCCACCTACAAAGTACCGACGACAACGTAGAGCAGCGTATTTCCAATATGGAAGAGCTGATGGAAGATATCGAAGAACAACTGGTGGCGGTAGACGAAATGTTAAAAGGCCTGCGTAAACCCGCGCCGATTCATGATAGCCGTAAAGTGATACCTATGATCACGGCGCAGTTTTCTCCTCGACGCTAGCCCCGCCCTAATAGATTTATAATTGTAAAAAACGGAAATTCAATCTTTCCTTACGGCTCCAGTGTCATAGACGGCAACAAGAAAACTCTATAAAAAGAAACCATCATATCGGCCAAACTGAAAAGTCTTAATGATGGGTGAGCTAAACCGTTTTCTACCATTGCAGATCAACTTTGCCTTAGAAGCGAAGGACTACCAGTTTTGCATCACACATAAGAAGACGCACTCTGTACTTTTTTATCAGTACACCACCCACCCTGATCAACACTGCCTTTCGGTTATTCCTGATGGCTGTGCTGATATTCAATTTTCCTGTAACCCAACAAACCCGGCGATCCATCTGTGCGGCTCACCACTCAAAAATAAAACCGTTGAGCACCAACCGGGGCAACTTTATTTAGGGGTACGGTTTTCACCCTCCACTAGCAGACGTATTGGCTGGCTTCCCTACCCGCAACTCACGGATAAACAAGTTAGCGTCGACCACATCAACATCGCGTCCCATGCACTGTTGGATCAACTCTCCGTAGCATCCACCTTCACACAACGGGTACATTTGATCGATGAGTGGTTAACAAAACTTGCCATTCCTGGCGAGCCACTGATGGACGAAATCGATTACTGCCTGTCAGCAATTCATCGTAGCTCAGGTAATCTCCAGCTTTCACAGCTGGCAAAAACGCTAGGCATCAGTGACAGACGCTTACGACAAAAATTTACCCATAACTTAGGCATAACGCCAAAGCTATATTGTCGAATTCAACGTTTTCAGCAAGCGCTGCACTTCTTACAACAAAACAACCACATCAGTGGCCTGCATTTAACAAGGCAATTCCAATATTACGATGAGTCTCATCTGATAAAGGAATTCCAACGGTTCTCCCAATACACACCACAACACCTACATAGCCGATTTCATTCATAATAAAAAAGGAATTCATCATGCTAGAAAAACAACACAAACTTTTGCTGATGCTCATTGCACTGATCAGCATCAGTGGCTGTGATCTCATTAACGACCGTCCCGTAGGTCTGGGCTACTCCGCCAAATACATTTGCTCCTACGTGTTCAACAGCGGTTTTGAAGAAACCTATGTTATCGACGAATTAGTTGCACCCAAAGTCAAACCGCTACCACTGCTTTGGCGCATCGAAGTCGATCATTCCCTAAAACAGGTTCAAGTTTGGGATAGAATTTTTGGCAAAAACTTTGGCGCCCTCGCCTTCTATACTCCTGGTAAAGGCTGCACGCTGTTGGTGGACAAACCTCTGGAAGAAGTCACCGCCATTCCCTTCGCACCGAGCGCTCCGGTTGAACTCGATCCAAACACCCCCTGGCCTTACGGTAGTGGTGACATGGCTACACCCATTGCCAACCTAGACTATGACCGGGTAAACCAAGCCGTAGCCACTGCCTTTGATGAAACACATGCAATACCCATTAACACCACCTCAGTTGTGGTGGCCTATCAGGGCCAGCTTATTGCCGAAGCCTATGGAAATGGCGCCCATCAAAATACACCTCTGCTGGGTTGGTCCATGACCAAAACCATCACTGGTATGCTGGCTGGCATATTAATAGACCAAAACAGAATGACCTTAGATGACAGCGCACCCATTGCTCGCTGGCAGGACAGCGATAAAGAACAGATTACCACGGCCAATCTGCTCAATATGTCGGGCGGCTTAGAAGTGGATGAAAACTACGGGCACCTGTCCGATGTTACCCGAATGCTGTATCTGGAATCCGATCAATATGATTACGCTTTACGACAAAAAATCGCCTATGAACCTGGCGAGGAATTTCAGTACTCCACGGCAGAAGCCAATCGACTGGCAGCGGCGATACAGGAAACTGTGGGTGGAACCCAACAAGCCATGTACAACTTCTATCAAAGCAGCCTGTTCCAGCCATTGGGCTTAGATGCCTTCATCGAATTTGATGCCAGCGGCAATATGGTGGGGGGCGCCTACGGCTTTA
The DNA here is from genome assembly GCA_041626995.1 of Ketobacter sp. Classification (GTDB taxonomy): domain Bacteria; phylum Pseudomonadota; class Gammaproteobacteria; order Pseudomonadales; family Ketobacteraceae; genus Ketobacter. Next base: position 6,306 of record JBFKSL010000125.1, read on the forward strand.
TGAAAGCACGAGACTGGGCTCGCCTTGGTCAACTCTACTTACAAAAAGGCAATTGGAATGGCCAGCAAATAGTGTCATCGGCATTTGTGGATTTCGCCACCCAGCCCGCTCCCTCCACTAACATTTATGGTGGACAACTTTGGCTGAACACCGAGGGCAACACCTGGCCCGACATACCCGACGACGCATACTACTTCGCAGGCCATCAGGGGCAACATGTGGTGGTGATTCCCTCGTTGGAACTGGTGGTAGTGCGCACAGGCGTAACGGAAGACAGACACTTGGTAGTTAATAGCATCATGGCTCCACTTCTAAACGAAGTGATTGCTTCGCTTCCACCAGCCCACTAGTCAATCACCATGCCTATGAACCGGAAGCCTGTTTAGAGGCTTCCGGTTCCCGCCACCTCTTCGCCGTTCCACCACCGTAGATAGTTTCCCATCAGGCTGATAGACTTCGCTCTCTTAAATTTCAGGTCTTAGGTATCAGTAGATTGCAGGCTCAAGAAGACATCAACACCACTCCGGCCCCCGCTGCCAGCTCCCCCGACTCTGTGGGCATTGTGCAGCCACAGGTTTTTCATTGCCGCCACCCCCTCCAGCTGCAATGCGGAAAAACCCTGCCCGAATATGAGCTGGTGTACGAAACCTACGGCCAGCTGAATGCCACCAAAACCAATGCGGTACTGATCTGCCATGCCCTAAGTGGCCACCATCATGCTGCTGGCTATCACAGCACAGAAGACAAACGCCCCGGCTGGTGGGACGCCTGCATTGGCCCCGGTAAAGCCATCGACACCGACCGCTTTTTTGTCGTGAGCCTGAACAACCTGGGTGGCTGTCATGGCAGCACCGGTCCCAAAACCATCAACCCGGAAACCAGCAAGCCCTACGGCCCTGATTTCCCCATTGTGACGGTGAAAGATTGGGTGTTAAGCCAGCACGCGCTAATGCAACACTTGGAGATTCCCCATTGGGCCGCTAACGTGGGGGGTAGCCTGGGAGGCATGCAGGCCATGCAGTGGGCCATGGACTTCCCCGACCTAGTGAAAAACGCTGTGGTGATCGCCGCTGCCCCCAAATTATCGGCGCAGAACATTGCCTTTAACGAAGTAGCGCGCAAAGCCATTCTTAGCGACCCAGGGTTCAAACAGGGCCACTACTACGAAGACAATAGCGTGCCCAAAACCGGCTTAAGCTTAGCCCGTATGCTGGGGCACATTACCTATTTGTCCGATGCCGCCATGCGGGAAAAGTTTGGCCGTGAACTGCGTAATGATGCCCTGAATTTTGACTTCAACGTAGAGTTTGAGGTAGAAAGCTACCTCAACTACCAGGGCGAAGTGTTCTCGCAACAGTTCGACGCCAACACCTACCTGCTGATGACCCGTGCTTTGGATTACTTCGATCCAGCCCAGGATTTCGATAATGATTTATCCAAAGCACTGGCTCAAGCCAAAGCCAACTTCTTAGTGCTGTCCTTCACTACCGACTGGCGCTTTTCTCCACAACGCTCGGAAGAAATTGTGGAGGCGCTGCTGGCAGCACGCAAAAACGTTTCCTATTCCGAAATCGACTGCCCCCAGGGACATGACTCGTTTTTACTCAACGTGCCCCGTTATATTAATTTGTTCAAAGCTTATATGAATTCCATAGAAGTGGACGGCAAAACCGAAGGGGATCAATAATCATGCGCCACGATCTCGCCACCATTCAACAATGGATTCAAAACGATAGCAGCGTACTGGACTTGGGCTGCGGTAACGGTGCCCTACTGGCCCACCTGCGTGACACCAAAAATGTGTTTGGCTACGGCCTGGAAATCAATCCAGACCAAATCCTTGAATGCGTTAAGAAAAAAGTAAACGTGATCGAACAGGATCTGGACGCCGGCCTGGATAATTTTGCCAACAACAGCTTTGATGTGGTGATCATGACCCAGGCACTGCAAGCTGTGAACTACCCTGATCGCGTTATTGATGAAATGTTGCGCGTAGGCAAAGAATGCATCATCACCTTCCCAAATTTTGGCCACTGGCGCTGCCGTTTGTACTTAATGATGAAAGGACGCATGCCGGTTTCCAAAACTTTGCCGTATACTTGGTATAATACACCCAACATTCATTTGTGTACGTTTCGGGACTTTGAGGCATTGTGTCATCGCAAACAGCTGAAAATTCTTAATCGAACAGTGGTGGATATGAATTACCGCGATGGATTTTTAATGCGTTTATTTCCTAACTTGTTCGGAGAAACGGCCATATACCACGTATCGAGGTAAGGGATTATGACCGCAAAACATTTGGCGCAACATAAAATAAAATATCTGCTCGCTGCATTAGTGGCCATAGCATTATTACTCACTGCTGAGCTAGCGGCCGCCGAGCAATTTATTGAAGATAAAGACTACATCATTCATTACAGCGCATTCACTTCCACATTAATTAAACCGGAAGTAGCAAAAGCCTATGGCCTCACGCGCAGCCGCCAACGTGGACTGGTTAACATCAGCGTGCAACGTAAAATGCCTGAAGGCCTACCCAAGGCGGTCACCTCCAAGTTGAAAGGCTTTACCGGGCAACTTGGTGGCAGCGAAATCCCTCTGAAATTTAAGCTGATCACGGAAGGGGATGCCATTTATTACCTGGCGGAATTCCTGGTTCGTGATGGCGATAAAATGAACTTTGATATCAATGTTCAACCCACACCCGATCACGCGCCCATGAAACTCAGTTTCAGTCAGGCATTTTTTTCCGAATAGAAAAATGCCTAAAAACTGTCCCTTATAACCAACCGGAACATTGGTTGCCCTGGCTCGTAATGAAATACCATTACCAGCAATGGAAATGGTATTTTTTCAGCTTATTTTCCAAATGCCTTTATGCCTAGAATAAGCATCCGTTATTCGGGCGATGCTACACCTTCTAAACATCGCACTGAAGCAGTAGCCGAATACCCCAAACATAAACTGGAATCAGGCTGCGAGGCATACACCATGAGCAAGAGCCTTTCACAAACTAGCGCCGTTGAAAACCCACTCAAAGGCGACACAGATATTTACTTTACCCAATTAGTAGATGACATTTTTGAGATGCTGAACTACGCCCGACGATCTGGCTTAGTTATCCCAGATGGACTACAGAGCAAAATTGCAGAACTGGTTTCTGAAAATGCAGTAACGTTTAAGGAAGAAGAAGCACAATTGCCACCGATAGACCACAGCTTTCCCGCGCTGTAGGAGCCAACCATGGACAACAACTTAAAGCTTGCCATAAATATTCATGGCGAATTATCGCAACTGGTTCACCCCGCCACACCAGAATCCATCCGAGCCAGCAGCATCACGAACAATACCGTGCTCGTCGTCTTTGTATTTTGTGGTTTCTTAAGCAGCGTTCTGTTGCTAACATCTTCCGTACTTGCCCTTCCGGTGATCTATCAAATCATTGCAGCGGCCATTTTAGGCATTACCTTTCAATCGCTTTACTCCGCAAACAAATACCTTAAAACATCCACCTACAACCCAAGGCACAATCAAGGATACATTATCAACTATGCCCTGGGTATTTTTTCAGGAAC
>JBFKSL010000126.1:0-9868 GCA_041626995.1 Ketobacter sp.
ATGCTGGATAACCTGCCATTTCCAGAAGAATTATCAAGAGTGCCTCGCTACGCATCCACCCATCATGAAACCCTGGATGGTAAAGGCTATCCCCGTAAGCTGTATGCCAACGATCTTTCCATCCCCGAACGCATCATGGCACTGGCTGATATTTTTGAAGCATTAACTGCCGCTGACCGTCCTTATAAGACCGCCAAAACCATAGGCGAAGCCATTATGATTCTGGAAAAAATGGTGGCAGAGAACCACGTAGATAAAGACGTTTTTCAATTATTCTTATCCAGTGGTGTTTATCTGGATTATGCGAAGCAATTTTTGGATGCCAGTCAAATCAACGAAGTAAATATAGATTTATATTTAAAAGATGCACTCAGCAATTAAGCAAACGATTACATAAAACGAATTCAGGATCATGCCTTGCTAAAAGATATACGTATTTCTAAGTTTTTTTCTGTACTAAAACAGATCGATAAAGACACTCTAATTAAGGCCGACCAAATACGTCCGGCACAACGTATCTTCATTACCTTTATGTTCGTTGGGCTGTGTCTTTTATTCGTGCATTATGCTAAATACACCAACTTTTTTTACTGGGTTGTTAAAACTTCATTTGGACTGGAAGGCATTCAATTTAACCGCTGGTATTTTCAAGCTAAACAACAACCCTATTTTGAACTAATAAGCCATGCTTGGTGGGGCCTCATTCACGTGCTAGGGTATCTGGTAATACCCATGCTCTATATACGTTTCTATTTAAAGGAATCCGTACTGGAACACGGACTGCAATGGGGCACCGTTCATGAACATGCAAAATGGTACCTGCTTTTGGTATCGCCTATCTTATGCTTCGTGGTCATCGTCAGCTTTGGCAAGGACTTCTCTACCCACTACCCTTTTTATGATTTAGCCCACCGCAGCTGGTTAGATTTAATATTGTGGGAACTGATTTACATTAGCCAATTTATTGCATTAGAGTTTTTCTTTCGTGGCTTCATTCTAAGTAGCTTAAAACCTGCTTTTGGTTCAAATGCCATTCTTGTTATGTGTTTACCCTATTTAATGATTCATTTTCCAAAGCTATGGCCCGAAGCTTTTGGCGCACTAGCCTTTGGGTTGTTTTTAGGCGTACTTGCCATGCGCTCCCGCTCAATATGGGGTGGTGTTGGCGTGCATATTACCATTGCTTTGGCTATGGATATTGCCGCCTTATTGCAAACAAAGGGTTTACCAACACAGCTCACGCCTTAGTTTTACTTTCTGGATTTCATCACAGCTTTACGTTAGTCTTGATTCCCCACGGACTAACTGCAAACAAAAGGAACTCAAATATGCGTAGTATTGCTTTTCTAATTTCTTTCTTTATTGCGACCTTTTCCTGGGCGGAGCATCATCACCCAGACTTAAAAGAATTTAAAATCTCTGAGCTTAAGCCCTCCATTTATATGTTACAGGGTAAGGGCGGCAATATTTTGGTTTTGAAGGGCGAACAAGGTCTTTTGGTAGTGGATAACGATTACGCCGACAACAGTACTCTACTGAATAAAACCCTGGATGGATTGGGCAACACCCGATACGTTATCAACACCCATTGGCATGGCGACCATACTGGTGGTAATAAATTGTTAGGCGCTAAATCCACTATTGTTGCCCACGACAATGTGCGCAAGCGCCTAGCCAGCCCACAAAAAATTGCATTATTTGGCATGCAAGCAGACACACAACCGGAAGTAGCATTACCCCAAATCACTTACGATAAAAATCTATCGCTACACTTTGCTGACCAGCATATCAAAACCAGCCACTACGCCAGCGGCCACACCGACGGTGACAGCATTATCTTTATAGAACCTGCCAATGTGGTACACATGGGTGATCATTATTTTAATGGCATATTCCCCTTTGTGGATGTAGAAAATGGTGGCAATGTAAAAGGCATGGCAAAAAACGTAGCCGCCGTGCTTAAGCTTATTGCCCACGACACTATTGTGGTTCCTGGACATGGCCCGGTTTCCAATAAAAAGGAACTAAAAGCCTTTTTAGATATGCTGAATGGCACCACCGATTTTATTGAAAAACAACTGCATAAGGGCTTAACCCTAAAACAAATCCAGGAAGAAGGATTGCCTAAGCAATGGAAATCATGGGGCAATGGATTCTTAAATGAAGCTACTTGGATCAGTATTGTGGTTAGCAGCTTGAAATAACAGGATCACGAATGAAAGGGCCGCATAAAGATACGGCCCTTTTTACCGAACGCGCTCAACTTCTAGTCAGCTCCCCTCCCGGTTTTGCCATCTAAATTTGTCCTGCTATGATGAGGAAACAGGCAATAAAAAATAGCCCCACATGAACAACCACCGCAAATGGACATTGTTTTTCGCTCTTATAGGCTTATCTAGAGCCACCTTGGCATCTGAAACCGATTTGCTCGAACTTCCCCTGGAAGAACTGATGCAAATCACCATCACCAGCACGTCCTATTTCGATCAAACGATTATGGAAAGCGCCAATAGTGTTTCCTATAGCGGCAGTGAGCGCTGGGATGAATTGGGTGTCCGTAATATTGGTGAAGTTCTCAATAATTTGCCTTCAACTGTAGCACCTCAGGCCCATGGAAAGACCAGGGTGGTGGCCATTCGTGGATACTTCAATTTTGCTATCGATACTGGCGTTGCTACTCGGTTAGACAATATACCCATCAATACATTGCGCTTTGGTACTGGAATGCTGGCCATCGATGGTTTTGATCTAGCCACTTTAGATAATATCGAGTTGCTTAGGGGGCCAGGCTCTTCACTGCATGGTGCCGATGCCTTTCACGGCGCACTTTCTTTGAATACAGTTAAGCACGGAGACACCGGTGTACAAATACGCTTTGAAACCGGTTCAGAACAGTATACTGCTGCATCTTTGGTAAGTCGCTACAGTGACGATCAGCAACAACTCACCACAGCCTTGGCCCATCGTAAGATTGGCGACCAAAACTTAGAGTATCCCTACACTGATATTGAGACCTCTACACACCAAACGGGCACAAGAAGTAACGAACTGGAAAACGCCAACCTCATTATTAAATACAGCACCAACCCTTATGGCAATACCCAATATCATGCATCAGTCTACGCCATAAAACTGGATGCTAATCAGTTACTTGGTCTGGGTAGACAGCAGGGCGAAGACACCATGCTTGCTCAGGACTGGACTGACTATTCTGCTCAATTAAACATGATAAAAACGGGATTAGATCACCGCTTTTCCAGCGGCTTTCGCAGTTCGATTTATGCATATTTTTGGAATTATGCTGACAAAGAGTCGTTAGATTTAAGATTTACCCCCATTAGTTTTTTAAAAAAAGAACAGCGAAATGAAGATCACTGGGGAATACAGGCCATCAATCGTCACGAGTTTTTCGAAGGGAGTAACTTAGCTTACGGCTACGAATACAATAAAGCCCAAAATAAGAAATTCATCACCAGCCGCTCCTTTAGTTCAGGCAGCGAGATATCAAGCGATTCTCCACAACAAGGAGCTGATGAAGACTATCACAGCCTGATGTTGGATGGTCGCAGCATGCTTCCTTACAATCGATTGTCATCAATCGCTTATGGCATTCGCTTCGATTACTATAAACATTTTGATCTCCAAGCCAGCCCTCGCCTTGGTTATATACACGCTTTTAATAACGCTATGGTAGGTAAGGTTTTACTTGGCCGCTCTTATCGCAAGCCCAACACCTTTGAAGTTTATGGAGAAAGCTCTGTTGCACCCAACCCTGACCTGAAACCAGAAACCCTTAACAATTTGGAATTGGTATTGCAGCACAATGCAGATCATTTTTTTATTTCTGCTACGGCGTTTAAAAATAAATGGAATCACTCCATTCGCGCAGAAAGATTAACAATGCCAGTAAACGGACAACGGGTTCGATTCATTAACACCTCCACTAATGAAGCCTGGGGTTTGGAATTGGAGACTCTGCTCAAGTGGCAAAAATGGCGAATGGATCTTAGCGTTTCACATATTAAGAGCCAAAATATAGATGCCGACTTTGATTACGATGCTTTTCCAGACTGGATGCTGAACCTAGGCCTTGGCTACGAATTTTCTACTCAGTGGGATATTTATCTATTCAACCGCTACCATCACCGGCAAGCGGAATCTGCACCATCGTTTGGCCAAGAGGCCAGCTTTGGCTCCAGCGAGTTTTTTCGAACCGACATTACGCTTTCCTGGACACCCCATAGCGACCTAAAATTGGCTTTTTCCATCCGTAACCTGTTCGATCGCAACAACTATATGCCTGCCTATTTTGATCGTGAAGGGGGTTCACCAGACAATGGCATTAATGCCTCTGTTTCCTTAAAATGGAATCTCTTCTAATCACACCGAGCTGATATGAATTTTTCCCAGTGGATTTCGGATTACGAAAGCATTATTCGCCTGAGTTTTTTCTTTGGTATCTTTACACTGATGGCCTGTTGGGAAACACGACAGCCTAGGCGCACGCTCACCATAGATAGATTCTTGCGCTGGAAACACAATCTCAGCCTGGTGATTTTAAACACGCTGTTATTGCGCTTTGTATTTCCAACTACCGCCGTTGGCGTGGCTGTTTTTGCCCATGTAAACGGCTGGGGCTTATTAAATTATGTTTCCGCCCATCCCCTTATTACCATCCCAATTTCAATCATGTTGCTGGATTGCATTATCTATTTACAACACGTAATGATGCACGCAGTGCCGCTGTTTTGGCGCCTGCATCAGGTACACCACGCCGATTTAGATTTTGATGTCACCACTGGCTTCCGATTTCATCCCATCGAAATCCTAGTTTCCATGCTCATTAAATTTTGCGCCATCATCACTTTGGGGCCGCCCATAGTAGCGGTCATTATTTTTGAAGTACTGCTAAATGGCACAGCCATGTTCAATCACAGCAACATTCGAATACCTAAGCATATTGATCGCTGGCTACGTCTTATTTTGGTTACCCCCGATATGCACCGAGTACATCATTCCACATTACCCAAAGAGGCAAACAGTAATTTTGGTTTTAATCTACCCTGGTGGGATCGCCTATTTGGTACCTATCTGCCACAACCCGCTGCGGGACATACAAAAATGGAAATAGGGCTCGCCAAGCTGCGCAACACCAGCAACACACAACCGCTCTGGGCCATGTTGAAGCTGCCTTTTACCACCAAAGAAACTGGCTATGACATTAATGAACGAGTGTTCTAGCATTGGCACTGATCTCTGGCAGCAAAAGTCAGGAAGTGTTTACGGGTAGGCAAAAAAAAGCCGCAATAAATGCGGCAATGATAACAACAAAATGTGACTACGACTTACAAAACAATAATCTTTGTATACAAACGATAAATGTACTGCTGTATGGCTTCTTTCTTAGACTCTTCTTGTTGGAATTGATGAATCACTTGCCAATACGATATCTTTTGATGGTTAGGAGACCTTTTTGCTTCTTGCACGGATTGCGCTACCAGATAAGGGGAAGCGAACAACATAGCAAGAGCAAGAAAGAAGAGCAGTACATCACTGAGTTTAAAAAACGATTTCATAAACAGCCTCTGCAATCCATTTCCATCTAACTCGTTCCCGTTGCATATGGTCGTTGATGTGGTCACCCAACTCAATGAAGCTTCGCGCCAAGTTTTTTGTGTTTTCTGCCAGAACAATCCTTATTAGTATTGGAAGTTATAAGAATTCCACTTGTTTTATTGCATAAGCTTATAAATACTACGCCCATGAAAGCCTACATCGGAAAAGAATACCTACAGATCTACTTGGATTATCTTGAGGTCTGCGGTGCGGATGTACAGTCATCACGCTGGATGGCTAACTATGGCCACAACCTAAACAATAGCGAGGGTTTTGTATCCTTTTTTCTTATCCGTGACTTACGCAAAGAATTCAAAGCCATTACCGATGACCCTATGTTTCCTTTTAACTTAGGGTATTATCTTGGGGAAAACCTCAACACCTACTTGGAATACACGCTAAAGTCTTGCTCCAATGTGGAAGAAATCGCAGACCTTTCCACTAAATTTCATTTTATTCGCAGCAACGTTCTCACCCCAAAGTTTAAATTCGTAGACGGCCAAATCGAGTTCGAAATTTATAACGAATTTGAGGAAAACGAATACTGGCTACCCATGCTGTTTGCCACAGCGGCATCAACCTACGGTTTTTTTCAGACCATTTATGGACCAGGACATGGCCACCTATTCAAGCTTTTAATCACTGAACCCGAACCTAAATATTTTTCACAAATTAAAGATCAGGTTCCCTTTGAGATTCGGTTTAACAGCTTACGCAACTGCTTACTGATGGATTCTTCTTGCCTGGAGTTGATCAACCCAGCAGGCGACCCGCGATTAAAGAGCTTGCTACTGGAAAATGTGAAACAGCAATCCAGCCATATTTCACAAGCGCAGGAATATCGTTACAAGGTGCGAACTCTGTTAGAAGAAAGTGCACCGCAATACCCATCCATGGAGCAAGCAGCGGAGCGACTCAATCTATCCAAGCGAACTCTGGCCAGACGTTTACAGGGTGAAAACACAACTTACTTGAAACTGTTAGATGAAATTCGCCTTGAACAAGCGCAGCGCTATTTGGATCAGGGCCTGTCGGTAAATGAGGTGTCTCATGCTTTGGGTTACGAAAGTACTGCCAGCTTTATCAACCTCTTTAAAAAGCATACCGGCAAAACCCCCAGCGAGTTCCGCAAACAATAGCCAATATGCCACGCCAACTAATGATTGATCTTGTTTGACCATTTATGCCGATTGGCGTAAAAGATAAGACAACGGAATTAAAACAAGAACAATTATGGACGAACAACCAGCGGCCGTTGCTGAATACTCTCGGGTATTGGTAAAACTTTTAGGCGCTAATTCAGATGACTTAAAACACCTTCTGCAAGGCACCAGTCTTACGCCAGAAACCTTTTTGTCGTTAGAAGGTTTTATTTACTGGCACGATCAGCATCGCATACTCACCAATATTCTAAATTGGTCAGACATCGATGGACTGGGCATATCCGCCACCCGAAAATTAACCTATTTGGTTTCCCATGGCGTAGTCGGTGTTGCAGCCATGAGCAGTTCCACCATTTTAGAAGCACTTGAAATCTCTATTCGGTATCAATCCCTTCGATCACAAATTTGCAATACCGAGTTACTTCACCAGGATGATCAGGTGATTTTGCGTTTGGATTTGGGCGTTGAAATGGATGCGGTAGGGAAGTTTTTAACCGAGTCTTGGATTGGCACATGGGCTTCCTCTATTACCATGGTTCTGGGCAATAAATTGGATAAGGTGAAATTATTATTAGGCTTTACTCGACCCGATCATGTGCACGTATACCACAAATATTTACCTTTTGATTTTCAGTTTAATCAAAACTACACTCAATTTTCTTTTCCACGCTATCTAACCCAAAAACCGTTACCCACTCACGACAGCTTTACTAAGCAGTGGGCATTAGACGCCTGCGAACAACAATTTCTTCAATTTAAGCAGCAAAAACCTTTTGCACAACGTGTTAACGCGTTATTAAAAAACAGCAAAGGAAAGCTTCCTAATCAGGATCAAGTTGCATCTCAACTCAACGTATCCGTACGCACACTCGCGCGAAGACTAAAAGAAGAAGGTTTCACCTTTAAAAAATTGGTGGACGACGAACAAAAACGTTTGGCGGCCCACTACTTTAATAACACCAAATTAAACATTGAAACCATTTCAGATTTAGTTGGCTATCAGGATATTTCCAGTTTTCGCCGTGCTTTTAAGCGCTGGTTTCACGTTACACCCTCACAATATCCTCGCTAACTTGGCAGCAAAAGCCCTGTTTTTGGCCGCTAATGCTCTCACACCCCACTTTCCACATCGCCATACTGGCCAATCAAAATAATAAGAAGCCTGAAAGCACCGGAAGTGCTTTTAATTTTTATAACAAGAAGACAGGGAGCACTCGTCCATGGCTTTGTCTCGACTCACGCTTATCATTTTATCCATTATCATGCTAACCGCTTGCGGTGGTTCATCATCGTCCTCGGATTCCAATCCTTCATCTACAACAGAAAACCGAAATTTAGAATCGGAAGCACCTACACCTGAGCCTGAACCACCAGCTATTAACGAACCGGTTTCACCTGCGCCTGCACCTCTTGGTGCCTACAAGCGAGCAAATGACTACCCAAGGCTCAAAACCTTTCCCATTGAATATGTGCCCACCACCAGCGGTCATAATGTTGCCGTGCGTGTAACACTTCCAGCCAATACCAATGGCTCCGCCGCAGAAGGGCCGTTTCCCGTAATATTAGTACAGAGCGCCTACAATATCGGCATGATTTCGTTTATGCCCATGCCCGGCGGCGTGCTACTGGGTGCACCGGATCCGTTTATGGTGAAACGTGGTTACGCCATGGTGGCTGTGGATGTGATTGGTGGCGGGGCTTCGGAAGGAGGCTGGGAAATGCTGGGAGCCGAAGAGCAATCCGGTTACGGCGATGTCGTGGATTGGATTAAACAACAACCCTGGTTTAATGGCAAGTTGGGGCTTTCCGGTGCGTCTTACATGGCGATCACTGCTCTATATACGGCGCAGCAACGTCCCGACGATATTCAAGCTATTTTTGCCAGCGTTCCCATGGGTGATTCGCAACGGGGCACAGTGGGTACTGGTGGCTTGCTGAATGGTGTGTTTATGTCTCACTGGCTTACTTTAACTCACACCACATCGACACAAAACATCCCCACCATTTTGCAACACCCGTATTTAAACGCGGAAATTTCTGCCGCTACCCAACAACACATTGACCAGATCGATAATTACTATTTACCCATTATTGAAAAAACCATAAACGGTGATCCAGAAGTAACATACGACAGTGCATTCTGGCGCACCCGCTCTCCCATTGAAAATATCGACAATATAACTGCACCCACTTTTATTATGGGCGCACTTAATGATATTTTTCAGCGTGATGAACCCCTGCTTTATGAACGTTTAAAAGATCGCGTGGATTCCCGTTTAATTATTTATAACGGTGATCACATTGGCCACTTCGTGCAAGCCTATGTAGGCACTGACAAAACCGATCCATTGCTGCACCTGTTATTGCAATGGTTCGATCATTATTTAATGGATATGGACACCAACATCGAAGACATTCCACCAGTTACTCAGTATGTTAAGCATTATGAACGAGGCACATGGAAAGGATTTTCCACCACCACCGATTGGCCTCACCCAGCAGCATCAGCTGAACGCTGGTATTTACACGGCGACATGAGCCTGTCATTCGATCCGCCTATGGAAGAGGAACAACCTCACAGCATGGAGGCTTCTGAGTTTGCCGAATATACTTACGGCAAAAATCCTGGCGGCGGTTTATTGCAGTTGAATATCACCCCCATGGATGGCACGAAGTGCTCGCCCAGTTATGTGCAATGGACCTTGGGTGGAGCTGGCATTGCGTCCGCACCGAAATGCCATTGGGATAATAAACGTTTGGAGCGCGATGCACTGAATTACGAAACGCTGCCCATGGAAGAAGACTATTATATTAATGGCCCACTACAAGCAGATCTTTGGGTTTCCAGTACGGTTACCGATGCGGTGGTTTCGGTACGAATCGATGAAGTAACTCGCCGCGGTAATGTAAATCCTATCACCAATGGCTTACTACTCGCTTCTATGCGCGCTGTGGATGAAAGCCGATCCCGGTATCTGTTTGGTGAAATGGTGCAGCCTTATCATTATTTAACCCAAGAAATGGAAGAGTTTTTAGTGCCAGGTGAAATCACTAAAATGCAAATTGAAATATTTCCTACCAGCGCATTG
>JBFKSL010000127.1:0-9837 GCA_041626995.1 Ketobacter sp.
AGTTGAGCTGTTGTAACGACAGATTGCCGCCCACTTGTGTACCTTTAAGAGTCAGGTTCCCCTGGCTTTGGCCTGAGTGCAGAGATTGAACCTGCCACTGCATATCGACACTATCACCTGCTCGTTGAAATTGCGTATTGAGCGTTTCGAACTCTACCCTTATGGGGTTTTTACTGTCATGGTTGTAAGTGAACGATGCCTGCTTGCTACCAATCTTAAACTCAATGTTGGCAGCATTTTGCGATAACAAGCCCTGGGCATCAGCGGTTCCACTGACCTGTAAATTCGCTGGCAGCCAGGGTGCCATTAAAGAAAAGGGCAAGCGCTCAGCATTTAGGGAAAGGTCATTGATGCCCTGCTCGTTCACAACCAAATCCGATTCCAAGCACAACAGGCTGTTGTTAGAGGTTAGACAAAAAGGTGTTATGTTGACTTCTGGCCGTGCAGTATCTGCTTTGATTTTTAGGCCGTGCTGTAATTTCCAACGCACCCAGGGTTCGACCTGCGCTTGAGTGGGGTGTGCCAAGCTGGTATCAAAACGGCTGCAATCGGCTTGCCAGTATTGCAATGGGGTATCGTTTGAGCTGGCACTAAACGAAGCCTGACAGCCTAACGCCACTCGATTATTGAGAGTATCACTGGCACTAAGGGAAATAGAGTGTTGCTCCAGACTACCCACTAAATTGAACAGAACATCAGCCTGCATTTGTTCGCCGGATTTCAGCCCTTTCAGTTTCACCTTAACTTTGTTGTCCGCACGCTTATCGGTGATCCACTCAATGTGACTTTCCATAACCGCCACGGATAGGTCAGCGTAGTTAAGGTCGCGGCCTGTGATCGTGCCGGAAATATCCGGGTTCAAGGCATTACCGCCCACCTTGAGTTTACCAGAAAGGTGGCCACCCATTTCTTCAACGATGCGTTGCAACGAAGGAAATTCAAAATCAACATTCAGGTTGGCTTCGCTATCGCTTGACCAGGTACCTTTGGCGCTGATCTGATTATCCACTTGAGTAACCGCTAATTGTTTTACCGTCAGCGTATTGTCCTGCCAACCTAAATTTCCCTGCGCCTGCCAAGGATAACCCGACAATGCCCCATTCCAATTTTCCAAGGTCATTGCCAACACAGGCTGCTCATTTTCAAGTTTAAAATTATGATGAACCGAACCCTGCACAAAACCATCTAGAGCATTATTCAGATGAGCCAAATTGAAATGTTCAATTTGCGATTCACCCTGCCAAGTTAGGTTAGGACTAAACTCCAATGTACCCTGCGTGGTTACACGGCCATCAGCCACCTCGGTTAGCATGCGGTTAATGTTAAGCTCGTTAAAATTAGTGCTGGCATCCAATTTCACGTGGATATCGTTTTCCAGTTGTTCCATCTGGGTAATAAATTCGCTTTGCAACCGGATCTCATCAAGATCTCCGACACCTTGCACTTGGAACTGGCTAATAGAAATCCGTGGTGATGGCATCAGGGTTATAGATTCTTCTAAATGAATATTAAGCGAAAGCGGCAAATTATCAGTGAGGGTATCCAGTTCTAATTCCAATGCCAAAGGCACTTTAATCATCTGTTCATTTTCGACCAAGGCAATCAAGTTGCCAGTAATAGACAAATCACTAAGATCCCCATTGACATTAAGGGCGATATTTTCTGCCATGGTTTTTAATTGCTGGCACTGTAGAAGAGCTTCTAAA
This sequence comes from Ketobacter sp., assembly GCA_041626995.1. Classification (GTDB taxonomy): domain Bacteria; phylum Pseudomonadota; class Gammaproteobacteria; order Pseudomonadales; family Ketobacteraceae; genus Ketobacter. The sequence continues at coordinate 1,707 of JBFKSL010000127.1, forward strand.
GGGTAGTTATCGCGAAAACGCAGTGTGGCTTCTGCGCGCCAACCACAGTAATCGTTTTTGCTATGCAGCTCGTTTACTTTTAAACGCGTATTAATCCATTCTGCATTAAACTGGATTTGCTTTTCCCGTAACAAGGTTTCATGGTTATAGCTCAATACAAACTCGTCGATACGTCCCTGCTGTAAGTGAATCAAAATCGGGCTACGCAAGACGGGTAACTCGACTGGGTCGGTTTCAAGTTCGTTTTCTTCCGAGATAACATGAATCGACAATCGTTTAATATGCAACTTGGATACGCACAACGAGAGCTGCCAAAAGCACTGGTAATCTAACTGAATATTAAGGTGATCCATCAGCACGGTAACATCGCTGTCTTCATAGGCCATATCAAGCTGGATACCTTGCGCGAAATCACCCTGAATATGATCGAAACTGAGAGAGTCCACATTGCTGGAAACGGTTTGCAGTAACCAGCGGTTTGCTGCTTCTGACTGAGCAACAACGACCAGCCCACCTATTAACAAAAGGCAGCATGCCAACAGGGTTACCAGTAGCGCAAAAGCAAATCGTTTTGTTTTGCGTGCGTTTGGCGTACTCATAACACTGCACTCATAATAATGTGCTCATATAAATATGCAGTCTCGTGGCTTTGGCTGTTTCAGCATCCACGGGTACAGCAACATCAAACGCGATCATGCCCACCGGTATTTCCCAACGCAACCCTACTCCTGCTCCGGTGGAAAAAGGTTCATCATTGGAAATATAGGCACGGCCAGTATCCACAAAAGCGGCAAATTTCCACTCTTCAAGAAAACGGTAGCGATACTCGATACTGAACACATTCAATTGTTGGCCACCCTGTAGCTCTCCGTCATCATCTCGCGAAGAGAGTGAGTTATAACGAAAGCCCCGCACAGTCTGATCGCCACCAGTATAAAAACGCTTGGATATGGGTACATTGTAGAAATCCTCTGTAAAAATCCCCCCAAGATCAAAACGAGCGGCAAAGCCATGGCGATTCTCAAACTCGATGGAATACAACGCGCCAATTTCGATACTGAAGAAACGGGTTTTGTCCTCCAGCACGCTGATACCCACCGCAGTATCCATCCATGATTTTAAAATACCATGACTTCCGGAATCGCCCAGTAGAGAGCGTCGCAAGTAGTTAAAATTGGGTAAAACATAAGTAAGCGCCTCTTCAGGATTCTCACCCTGGATGTACGCTTCGTGCTCCAGGTTTACACCTACTTTGTACTGCCAGTTCTTTCGCTCCACGCGATTGAAAGAAATACCTGTGGTTAACAGCTCGGTTTCGCGGTCGGTGGTTTGTTCGTGTTTCCAACCAGTATCCCAAGCCAGATAACGCTCAATGGGATTAGGCCAGGGCACAACGTATTGAGTTGTTACCTCTTCACCAATTTGCGACAGCTGAATATTGGAATAAAGATTATCACCTCGCGAATTGATGCGTGGCCGAGTCCAACCCACTTTGCCGCGAACACCCGTATCGGTTCCATAACCTATGCCCGTGGAAAAACGATCCGTGGCTTTATCGGTAAGCTCGATCGCCAAGTTTGCCAAATTGGGCGGCTGTTTTTTCACAGAAATTTCCACATATTCAAAATAACCGCTACTGAGCAGATCGTCGTAAATCTGACTGATGCGGGCATTACTGTGCCAATCTCCCTTGGCTACTTTGATCAGTTCCAAAGTAGTGGCGCGCGACAGCTCACTGCCACTAATTGACACTTCATTCACCCGATAGCGATTACCCAACTCCATATGCAGTGTCACATGGGCGAGATGAGCTTCGGGGTTGATCTGCAATCGACTCTTTTGCCACTGAGCATCCAGATAGCCCTGCTGCCGAATCGCCGTCATCAGTGAGTGCTTATAGTCATCGTAAACTTGGTGATTAATCGCTTCCCCCACAATAAAGGGTGGTGACTCCAGGCTCTTCTGCACTCGCTCAGGAAGGTTGTTTTGATCGGTGGGGATCTGAATGTCAACACTGCCCCAGTTCACCGTGGGCCCAGCCTCAATGGTAATGTCGAGTTGATCAGCTGCCAGTTCCAGGCCAATCGAACCCTGGTAATAACCCAGAGCCTGCATGCTTTCACGAATCTTGGCGCGAATGGTTCTTTCCACATGCTCAGGGGAACCCGAGGGTAGCTTTTCCCAGCCGGACAAATGCAAGCGAATATTATTCGACAAGGCTTCAGACGCGCCTTGAATATTCACCTCAATCTTACCGTAACCCATCCTAGGCATGCCCAGCAGCGGGGTTAGAATTAGCAAGATTCGAATGAGAATTAGCTTATTTTTTAACAAGTGATTCAATATGATTAAGACGCAATGTTCGTCAGTTCCGGTGCTAGCATATGGGCTAGATGAATTGTACAGAATGAGGAAATAGGAAGGCTAGGGAAAAGCAAGCCACAAACTGCAAACGAGGGGGAATTCGCTATACCCCTGCCATCTCCATCCCTTTCAAATAAAGCTCCAACTGTTCTTTCTTCTTCAGATAAAAAAGTTTTTCCTCAGCAAAGGTTTTGGAAAACTTCGGGTTCTCCTTTAACAGTTTTTTCTTCACATCTTCCATTTCTGATTGACGATCCAAATACGCCAACGCAACCAAACGATGGGCTAACGTCCAATACTGGCAGTTGGGAATGCTACTGGCCTTACTTGTCCATTCCAGAACTTTTTCAAATTCCTGGTCAAACAAAAGGGCTAGCGCACCATAAGTATAAAAAGCCCATAGCTGTGGGTCATTGGGGCTCAGAGCAATGGCTTTATCGAAATAACGCAGTGAATCCTCATAGCGGCCCTCATAGGCTAGGGAATCCCCCAAGCCACAATAGGCTGCTGCCAACGTGGGATTTAGTGAAATGGCCATCTCGTTTTCAATGATGGCTTGGTCGTATTCTTTTCTGGCTAACAACACCCTCGCCTTCAATGCGTAAAAGCTGGCATTTTGGCTATCAAGCTGCAAGGCTTTGTTACAAGCCTCCAACGCTGCATCCAATAACGCCTCAGTCGGCTCGGTATTCCAATACACCATACCTAAGATCGCCGCGTAAGCCCACCATGAAAACGCTTCACCAAAATGCGGGTCAAGCTTTTGGCTTTTTAATAACATCTGTTGGGCCAACTCGTTATCTTCAGAAGTGAACTTAAAGAAGTGATGAATACCTAAATGGTAACAATCCCAAGCCTGCAAATTACCAGGCCGTTGCATCACTACTTTGTTGCGCTCGGCAAAGCCGATTTCCGGCTCCAAACGGGCCACGATAGTTTCTGTAATCTCATCCTGTAGGTCAAAAATATCCACGATTTCTCGGCTATAACGCTCCGACCATTTTTGGCTACCGGTTTGCGTATCTACCAGGCTCACTGTAATGCGCACTCGATCCCCTACCCGCTGCACGCTGCCTTCTACGATATAGTCCACCTCTAGTTCTTTGCCCAGTTGCCTAACGTTGATAAGCTTACCTTTGTATCCAAATGAGGTATTGCGGGCGGTCACATCCAACCAGCGATGGCGAGCTAGATGCGCAATGATGTCGGCGGTTATACCATCGGAGAAATATTCCTGCTCTTGATCATTGGAAAGATTGTTAAAAGGCAGCACAGCTATGGCAGGCTTGTTGGCCGGTGTTATAGCAGTAGCTTGAGACGTTGCTTCTTCTGTGGCATCACCTTCCACAACCACATCGGCGACAAATCGAAATCCCTTTCTATGAACGGTGCGAATGCAGGCTTGTTGCTTGCCGTTATCACCGATTAATTGGCGGGCCATTTTAATGCGGCTACTTAAGGCCGATTCGGATACCACTCGCCCTTTCCAGATCTGATCGTAAATTTCTTCTTTCGTCACCATACGATCACGGTTTTCCAATAGAAAAACCAACAGTTCGATCACCTGAGGCTCTGCTTGCAGCAGTTGATCGCCTTCTTTTAGTTCGAATCTCTCTGTATCAATACGATAACTGCCAAACCGATAGATCATTTATTAACCACACCCAAAAACACAAATAACTCTAACCCACTGATTTTCCGACTATATTGAAATCTTCAGAATTTCTCCAGAGTTAAACCAGATCAACACCAAGCTTCCCAATGGGCAAAAACCTATGATGCCACCTGTAGACATTACACACCAACTAACATGCTCTAAGGAAAAGACTATGAACACTCAAACTCAAAAATTTCTAGTTAACTGCCAGGAAGGGTTTAACAATCTGGAACGAGCCACTATTTCGTTTATTCTTGCAGTTAGCGCTTCCAAAGAAAATGATGCGGCCATCTTTGTGACCAGCGATGCCTCCGACCTATTGGTGAAAGGTGCAGCGGAAGGCGCAGTGGCCCAAGGCCATGAGCCCATTATGGATTTAATGAGTCAGTTTCTTGGCAATGGCGGTAAAATCTGGTTATGCCCTGTTTGCGCGAAAACTCGCGGCATCCAAGCGGATGACTTGGTAGAAGGTGTAGAAATAGCCGGAGCCCCCAAAACCATGGCTTACCTAGCCAGCGGTGCCATGATTTTGGCTTAATTGAATCGAGACAATTATGTACGAAGAAAAAGCAGAATGCGGCCATCTTACTCAACTGTTATCCCAGTTGGGTGAGAGCCTGGATCAGTTTTTGGCGTTTGATCACCCCGATGCCATGAGCACCATCCGACACTGGAAACCGGTGTTGGGGGGTGACCTTCCCATGGAGGGTTCAGGAATTGACGCGGTTTTACAAACCATGTGCCAGCACCTGATTCCCAATGGCTCACAAATACCGAACCCCGGCAGCACCGCCTTTATTACCACCGGTGCTACCAGTGTGGCAGCACTAGCCACCCTTAGTGGGGCAGTTGCCGCACCTCAACGCATTGGATTAACGGCCTTTAACTTTCTGGAGCAGCACTCACTTAATTGGTTAAAACAGCTGTTCTCATTAAACCCGGAAATGAAAGGCATCTACAGCAGCGGCGGTTCCGTTGCCAATCTGATTGGGCTGGGCGCAGCACGGCAGTGGTGCTTTGAAAAAATAGGAATCGATGTCAGCTTAACTGGTGTGCAAAAGCCCTGTAGAATTTATGCCAGCGAAACCAGCCACCGCACCATTCATCGTGCCTGTGCAGTACTGGGATTAGGAAGGCAATCGGTTGTTCCCATTCCTGTTGATGATCTGGGCCGAATTTCCATTGAAGCTTTACGTAAGCAAATAGAGATGGATAAGAAATCCGATCTGCTACTGATGGCGATTGTGGGCAATGCGGGTTCTACGGATGCAGGCGCCATCGATTCCATCGAGGAGCTGGCCGATATCGCTCAAAACCATGATATTTGGCTACACATTGATGGCGCCTATGGGCTACCAGGTATTCTGGACCCTGCCAAAGAAGCGTTTTACCAAGGTATTGAACGTGCAGATTCCGTAACGGTTGATCCGCACAAATGGTTGGGCGCTCCGGTGGGAATCGGTGCAACCTTTGTGCGCAATTACGAGCTTCTGCAACGTTCATTTACCCAAGAAGCAGCCCACTATCTTGAAGGATCATTCTCCAGCGACAGCTCTCAAGCGCAACATTCCATGGATAGCCCCGGTATCCCCTATTCTGATTTAGGGGTAGAACTGTCGGCACCCTCTCGCGGCGCAGTGGTATGGGCCATTATTAACGAAATTGGAAAAAAAGGCTTACAAGATCGCATTTGCCGCCACAATGCCATGGCAACTCAATTGGCAGAGCGGGTTAAGCAAGAACCTAAATTGGAACTATGCTTGGAACCTATGTTATCCATAGTGTGTTTTCGATACGTTGGGCATCTACAGAGTAAAAACAACGAAGAAATAAACCAGTTGAACAAACGCATTCACCGCCAATTAGTGCGCAATGGTCTAGCCATGCCCAGCACCACTATGGTGAATGATAAACTGGTGATTCGGCCCTGTTTTTTGGGGGCTAGAACCACATGGCATCATGCTGATGAACTATTTAAAGAAGTATTAACGATTGGCGATGAACTCACACGGGAAGATTAGGAACAACACCATGAAATACTACAACAATATTCTGGAAACCATAGGCAATACACCGCTGATCAAGATAAACAAGCTTGCCCCTAAACACGTAAACCTGTTTGTAAAAATGGAGGCCTTCAACCCTGGAGGTTCAGTAAAAGATCGTTTGGCCCTGGGTGTAATTGAGGAAGCCGAACGCAGCGGTAAATTAAAACCTGGCCAAACCGTGGTTGAAGCAACCAGTGGCAATACGGGAATTGGTTTAGCCGTGGTATGTGCCCATAAAGGTTACCCCTTGGTGGTTACCATGGCAGAAAGTTTTAGCGTAGAACGACGCAAGTTAATGCGCTTCTTAGGGGCCAAAGTGGTGTTAACCCCTGCGGCATTGAAAGGCAGCGGCATGGTGCAAAAAGCGAAAGAACTGGCAGAAGAAAATGGTTGGTTTTTGTGTCGCCAATTTGAGAACGAAGCCAATGCCGATATTCACTCCAAAACCACGGCACCTGAAATACTACAAGCATTTGAAGATACTCAATTGGATTACTGGGTTTCAGGCTACGGCACTGGCGGTACAGTGAAAGGCGTATCACGGATATTGAAGCAGGAAAGCCCGAACACCAAAGTAGTCGTATGCGAACCAGACAATTCCAATCTGTTGGGCTCTGGCATTAAGCAAAAGCTGAATGAAGATGGCTCTGCTGCGGAAAGTCACCCCTATTTTCGCCCTCACCTTATGCAGGGCTGGACACCAGATTTCATCTCAAAGTTAACTTCCGATGCCATTAACCATGAATGGATCGATCACGTGCTACCCATCCCTGGCCAGAAAGCATTGGAATACTCTCGTCGCCTGGCGCGTGAAGAAGGTATCTTTGTGGGGATTACGGCAGGCGCCACGTTTGCTGGTGCATTACAGATCGCAGAAAGTGCTCCTGAGGGCGCCAATATTGTGTGCATGCTACCGGACACCGGTGAACGTTATCTTTCTACACCGTTGTTTGAAGACATATCAGAAGAGATGACGGAAGATGAACTGGCATTATCAAAATCTACTCCTGGAGCACGATTTGATGCACCGCCACCAGCGCCCGCCACCGATGATCAGCCAATTCCCGAGGCTTCTGACAAGGCCAAGGCCTTTTTTGAATCAACTATTAACGACAAAGACAGCCCGTTAGTGATCTTTGCGTTGGAATGGTGTGAATTCTGCTGGTCGGTAAAAAAAATGTTAACCAAAGTTGGCATCCCTTTCCGCGCCATTGATTTAGATTCAACAGCCTATCAGGAAAATGATTTTGGTGGCGATATTCGCCGAGCCTTAAATGCCCACACCGGCTGCATCACCATTCCACAAGTTTTTGTAGACGGAGAGTTTATCGGAGGTTGCACGGAAACCTTCGATGCTTTTAGAGCAGGTAAATTGCAGAAGACATTGAAGGAATTGGGTGTTCAGTTTGATGAGGGCACACAATTCGATCCTTATGAACTGTTACCCAAGTGGCTACAACCACGGTAGAAACCAGAAGCAATCAGGGCTCTTAAATAAGAGCCCTGTCTACAATTTAAATGCCCAATAATTTCTGTAGAACATCGTGGGCGGTGATTACACCCACCAACTTACCATCTTCTGTGATAAACAAACGGTGGATCTTCTTTTCCACAATCACAGCGCAGGCTTCGGTAATGGTTGTGCTAATATCCACCGACACCACCTTAGGTGTCATAATGGAATGCACTGTGCTGTTTTCACTGGCCTTATCCCGCAGATGCTCGATATCATCATGGGTTAGATCGCCACTGAACGGACCACGAATGTGCTCCATCATTTCCTTCAATTCTTCTTCGCTTAGAGTACGAGATTCGAATTGAACCACGTCAGACTGGGTTACCACACCAACCAGTTCTTTACTCTCAGAAATAACAGGTGCTCCCGAAATATTGTTATCAACGAAGAACCCTGCCAACTTCTTAACGGACCATTCGTCGTGGACTGACAAAATGGTTTTAGACATCATATCTTCTAGGGATATTTCACTTAAAAATTCACGAACAACAGCTTGTGCCATCTTTTTAACTCCTTAAGTCCTATTCAAATAATGGCAGGTTTTAT
>JBFKSL010000128.1:0-9789 GCA_041626995.1 Ketobacter sp.
CTATCTCCATTTGTAACACAGTTCCCAAAATATGGACATTGATCATATTGCGAGAAAAGTGGATTATATTGCTACTCTTATATATTCATTCAACCTATAAAACCACATTTAACAGGTAATCAAATGCCAATTTCGTCAGGGTGGCCATTAAAAACTGGAGATATTCGGTTTTTTGTACCTTTATTCGCCAGCACCGCACTAGCACGACACCCTCTTACTAAGTCGCTGTATTTAAACGGTATGGGCCTTTATATACGGGCACAAGGCCACACCATGGCGCGCAGCGAGCATGAAGATAATCTGTTTATGTTCTGTAGCGAAGGAGAAGGATTCGTAAAAGTCCAAGACGAACACTTTTCCGTTTCTGCAGGAGACATGATTTGCTTACCTAAAGGAGTCACCCATCAATATGGTTCCAATGAGCACAAACCATGGACATTATACTGGGTGCACTTTGATGGCGAGCACGCTCAGGATTATTGGCAACACATGAATATTCCAAGCAACCAGGTTGTTGTGTCCGTTGGCAGCCATCCAAAAATCATCTCAGATTTTGAAACGCTGTTTAGTGCTCGCCAAACCGGCTACAGTATGAAAGCATTTATTCATGCGGCCCAATGCTTAAAACAAATGCTCACCTATATTGCCTTGCTATCAGGAAAGCATATGCAAAGCGCTCGTAATCAAATTGATCTGGATGCCATTCAAGCCATGATGCAAGCCAGTTTAAATTCCAACATTCACTTGGAAGAATTGGCTCGACAGGCGAATCTATCGAAGTATCATTTTTCAAAGCGCTATAAGGAATTAACCGGCTATTCGCCCATTCAACATTTTATTCATTTAAAAATCGAGTGGGCTTGTTATTTATTGGATATTTCTTCTCAACCCATCAGCCAAGTTGCTGCAAACCTCGGTTATGACGACCCCCATTATTTTTCCCGGCTATTTAAGAAAACAACCGGGCTATCGCCTAGAGAATACAGAAAATTAGATCGCGGATAGGTTATTCAGGAACAGACCAATCAATGGGCTCTTGCCCAACAGACTGCAAATACGCATTGGCCTGGGAGAAGTGTTTACAGCCTAGAAAACCGCGATGGGCAGACAAAGGTGATGGATGGGGTGCTTTTAAAACACAATGTTTCTTCTTATCAATGAACTGACCTTTCTTCTGTGCATAGCTACCCCACAACATAAACACAATACCTTCACGTTTTTCATTTAGCTCACGAATAACGGCATCGGTAAATTGCTCCCAGCCTTTACCTTGATGAGCTGCAGCTTTAGCCTGCTCCACCGTTAACACACTGTTCAGCAGCAGCACACCTTGATCAGCCCAGTGAGTTAAGCAACCATGATTAGGAATAGGCAAACCTAAATCAGCATGAATTTCTTTAAAGATATTTTGCAACGAGGGCGGCAGTTTTACGCCTTTTTGCACAGAGAAGCACAATCCATGTGCCTGGCCTGGGCCGTGATAGGGATCTTGCCCGAGGATTACCACCTTCACCTTTTCAAAGGGCGTGGTATTTAGTGCGTTGAAGTATTCGCTCCCCTTGGGGTAGATCACTTTGCCGGCCTGTTTTTGTTGTTTCAAAAACAGCTTCAAGTTGGCCATGTAGTCTGCAGCGAATTCAGGTAATAGGTGTTGTTTCCAGCTAGAATCCAGTTGAATTTGTTCCGGTGTCATTTACATCATTCAGTTGTTTGATAGGGCATAGGGCTGAAAGACTGAATTAAGCGCCGAATCATTTTTGTGGCTTTTTCTTCGTCGAATTGCTCTGGTGGAACCAGCAGTGCTTCGTGTTCGATTCTGAACATGGCAGCCATTAGCAGTTCACCGGCGATTTCAGGCTCTTCCACCTCAATTAGTCGGCACAACTCTACCATTTCATGGAGCAGATGATCAAAATAAGTTTGAGCAATATCGCGCAACCCCTCATCTCGTAAACATTCATGCTTAAACGCCTGCTCGGCCAACATTTGATCTCGCTCTTGAGTTACTTCTAACTTTATAAACGTCACAATCAAACGCGTTAAGTTATCGATCAGTTGCCCTGCCACTACTGGGTCGTTTTTCGCCTCTTCAAGATGCAGCGCTATAAAGTCCCCCACGTTTTTGTATATGGGCGTAACCAACTCTCCCATCACCTTTTCCACAAACAAAGCAAAGGTATCAGCGATCAAATCCGAAATATCTTTAAAGTAGTATGTAGTGGCTGACAAGGGGACATCGGCTTCCTTCGCCACGGCACGATGACGCACACCACGTACACCTTCCTTCACAACAATGCGAAGAGAAGCTTCTAGGATAGCCTTTCTTCGTTGCTCGCTCCCCGCGCGCGCAGCCTTGCGGCCTCGATAGTTTATTGCTTGTGCTTCCGACATTTTCTTAAACTTTTCCGATTGTTAGAGTGTCTTACGATATTACTGAAAATAGACTACTAAATCATGAACAAATGTCACGCAAACTGATCAATTGTGAAAAAGCACACTTTTTAGACAAAAAAAGGCCCCATCTACGGAGGACGCAGATTGGGGCTCCCAGCAAGAAATTGAACGACATTTTTTGGTTCTTATGTGCTACCCCGATAGTAAAGCAAGGGGCTTGCCACATCTGATCACATATCGACCAACCTCTTACCTCTTTGTTTTTATTGAGTTATTTATTCCTAATTCAAAAGCTAATATGGTTTAGCGACTGGGCCGACAGGTCAAAACCTGACCAATTTTGTCAGGCTAAACTGCGAAAGGCGAAGGTTGCAGGGTCACCACCCAAACCGTCGTAAATATTCTTACGACGCATTTTATGATTAAACTGCTCCAGCAATTTTTGCAGCACTTGCGGCGCAACATGACGCCCTTTTGCAGCTAACCGAATGCCTTCGCGAATCATAAGCACCTTAAAACGATCTGCCGGAGAGGCCTTCAAATTAATATCTTTCGCCACCACCGGGCCCACTAATAACTCACTAAAGGCCACCAACAAACCTTCCGGCAAATAAAACGGCGGTTCTTTCGCCATATCACGCAGCAACGCCTTGGCTAGCTTTTCACTGTCTGGAGTTGGGTTGTATAGGTGAGTCACCAACTGAAGAGCCAGCATTTCCTGCTCATCCAGGTTAGCGGGCAACAACTCCTCACGCACGCCAAGAACATAACCCGCGTAACGCCAGAAGTATTGCATCAAGTCTTTTTCTTCCTGAGTGAGTTTTACACCCAAGTTTTGAATGCCTCGAGCCACCATAAAATCAAATTCCAATACGGTACCGGCCATATCTTCCTGATTAATAGGTTGATCGTATTTCTCTGCATCCCATTTGCCCGAGTTCCACAGAAACTGACGCACGGCGGAATGAGTTAAGCGCACTTCCATTAATGTACGGTGGCCAATGCTACCGGGACAAATATTGTTTTCCCCAACAATATTATGCAAAAGCTGGCCAGTCTCGTAGATACGTTTGGTGACGTCTTTTTGCAAACGGCCAGTGGATACCAGCACCTGCGCAGGCTTGTTGAAAGCGTAACCTTCCACCAAACTGCTGCAAAGCAGCACCAGGGCTTGCAAAGGTGCGTAGCGTTTGAAAACACGACTGCCTTGGTCAAGCAGATCAAAATCAACCCACTTGGGCACGGTATTACAATGATCAAGAAATGCCTGAAACACTCCGCCTTCCGTTTTGGCACGCAGCTCGACTTCTTCCAACATATCAGAAGGCCGCCCTCGCTTGATCAGGGCTGTGCAGGCATCAGCTTGCACGTCACAAACCTGACGCCATTGTTCTAAATGATCATGTGAGTACTTGTCCCACCAAACTTTTTGTTGGGGAGTTTGCGGGCCTTGCTTAATTCTTTCTAATTCTTGTGGTGTTGGCATACGGATTAATCCATCTGACTGCTTGATTGTATACAATTAACATTATCAGAAGGATGGGTATCTGGCAAGAACCCGCGAGTTCTATTCTGCAATAATTGATAGCATAAACTTAAAGAGCCAAGCATCAAAGGGTTAGAGCGCTACGGCAAAGCGTTTAGAAGCAGACTGAGGGAAGGAAAAGTGCAAGGAAAACGGCGGGGGCGCCGCTTTCCTTGCGGGTGGAGCTAAAGGGTTTTCAAGTATTCAATCAGAGCATAGCGTTCTGCATCAGTAAGCACTGAGGTGAACTCATGGCCTTCATTGCCTTGGCTATACATGTGAGTGTTGTAGATTTTTCGGTTTTCCATATTTTCAGTATTGAAAATATAAGGGAAATCCAAGTTCCAAGTACCCGTTATGCTGCCATACAGCCACTCCAGAAAGTGTTGAATCCAAGGCGTGGCGTAAATGTTTCGAGTGCTACAGTTGAAGCCGGGCTTAACCATAGGTGGAAGATTTTCACATTGAATTTCATCGTACTTCCAGCCTACTTTTTCAGAATCAAAGGCGCGATCCAAATCCGTATCAAAACCCATTACCACATTACCCTCGGTGTTGATTTCAGGACGCGGTGCAGATACCCGACGCCAGATAGGATAACGATCTTCCGGCTTCAACACCTCCCAAAGATTGGGAACTGAACCGTTGTGAAAATAAGGCGCTGAGGACCAGATTCCATACAATGGCTGCGCTAAATAACCTACCTCACGATCGCCACGCAGTCGTTTTTGTGGTTGAGGACCACAATCCTGATCCGTGCCTTTGGTTGCCGGGTAGCCGAAGAAATTATCCGCGCCGGTGGTTAGCATACCTTCTGTGTTGGTTAACACGCGGCGTTTATCGGTACCGATAATGTCCAGCGGCACAACGTAACCGGCCATCCCTTCCAGACGAGGGTCTGCTAGATATTCGGGGTTATTCACATATCGAGGTGCATAAGCGCCATGACAGCCTGCGCAAGAACCATTACCTTCAGGACGGGGAACAGGGTTGTTGCGCTCGGGAGCCCACATATCCAGCTCATGGAATAGAACCGCACCCGCTTTGGCTAGAGGCTCATCCACAGGGTATGGATACTTCGGCGCTTTCAGGGTTTCCACCCAAACATTCAATTCAGGGCCATGGGTACGCATCCACTCTTCACCCCTATTAGCCAATCCAAGCCCGGTTCCACCAAGCACGCCAAAAATAGGCGTGTAGAACACTGCATCCACCCGCGGTGCATCCATGGGGAATAAACCATCCACAAATTTCAAAGGACGGTGCCCCATGTTCCACCAGTTAGGTGAATCCATGCTGCCAGTGGAACCGGTGGCGAGAATCTTTAAGATCCCCCCTATGGAAGGCAGCCCTTGTTGAGGGAACAAAAACGCAATGTTCACCGCACTGGCGTTATTAGTGCCGCGGGTTTGCGTGAGGTTAAGAGGTGTTACACCCGATGCCGCGTAACCCAACGGCAGCATATCACGCAGGAACAGATTAAGGTCGGTTGCGCTGGAACCACCTGTTTGGAAACCTAAACCTTCGCCGTCTTCTTTAGTGCCAATTTCACCACTGTGGCAACCATGACAGGTTACTCCGATACGGCCACTCCAAGAGCCATCATCTCGACGCATTTGAGTGAACATCTCAGGTAATTGACCACTTCCACCATCGGTTGAATTGGGGTCCTCACCGGGCAATGGATAAGGATTGCGACCTTCGGCAAAACCCGATCCATAACGATTTGATACCAACTGATCAAAGTTCGGTGGACGTTCGCTAAAACCGCCCCAGATCTTCCAAAGCTTGTTGAACTGTGAGGCAGGGAAAGTAGCAATACCTAAACCCGCAGCCAGATCGTTGTAACTATCACCCGAAAACAAAGCAGCAGGACCTTCGCTGCCTGTATCCATTAACACCTCACCTCGATAGAAAAAATCACGCAACTCACCGCAGGTTTCATAGTTTGCGTATTCTTGAACAGCCTCTTCATCAACGTGGCATTCTTTCCAGTAGGCATTAAAGTGAACTGCTCTACCATCGCTCACACCAGGCTGCACCAGGCTGCGCGGATCTTCAGGTATGGGTGTGGAGTCATCTTTGCCGTAACAAAAATCCCACGCATACAAGCCACCATGGGTACTGCCCAGCAGCGCATCAGGATCATCATCGTAAACAAAGGCATGAGAAGATTGAGAAATTGCCGCACCAAACAGTAGGGTACAGGCAAGCGTAGCCTTCGTCCTCTTGGACGCGGCTGGCGTTTTGCGATTCAGCATTTTGGTTTTCCTCTGCGACTGCCTCGCGGCGGTCACTCATTTTTGTTTGTTTTTGGTTTTATGGTCGACCTACAGCTAAGTAAAAAGTAGCAGGGGAACATGGATACATCAAGACATTTTTTGTCGTTTGTATCGCTCTGTTTTTAATGGCAAATTTGACCAAGGATATTTCCAAATTCACCACGGAACTTTTATTAAGCAATCAGGGATTAGTAAATTTCGTGGCTTTTATCACTGGAAGGCAAATTAATTAACAAAAAAAGGGGGGGGTAGGTTGTTTCAACCAAAATTTGGGATCTGGGCTATTAAATCGTCATAATTAGAACCATTTTAATCGACACACTTTAGTGCAATGAAGGCAATAAGCAGGGATGGATCCATTTTTCGGTTCATAAGTTGATAGACTAAATAACTTAAATCAGAATAGATAATCAGGAACTTTTTAACGCACACTCGTTGAAGCAGAATAGAATTCTTTGTCGCCTTTTGACAGCAGTGTGACCACCCAGTTAAATCTTTCGATTAAATTCTTCGAAAAACCTACCATATGTAACACCCTCATAAACTATAGAAAAGCGCATTGGTAGAATTTCATAGCACTAACTTTGCTACAAGTCCCTTACAACGCGCTCATCTAATCCAATTACAGATCAAGTCTGTAACCTAAAATAGAGGAAAACTTCCATCACAAACACTTGGATGAAACCCTGTAATAGATGGAGGCGCCGAACCGCCGACCATAAACACATCGCATGAACCTTCCACCGCTCCAAACGTAATGGTTTTCAATCCATATATTTTCTTTGTTTCTAATGGAAACTGTAAGGGCCTTGATTTTAATGCACGACCTTTGCGATCAACAAAGACAGGCGTCCCATCTCGCTTGAATGCTATAGCGAACGGCAGGTAATCACCTTTCTTGACACTTTCTGATTCGATAACTACTAGTTCAGGCTCTGGCATATTACCTCCTTTATGCTCCTGCCTTACATCTGCGGCTGTGGCACAACCAATTAAGCCGACCAAAATCCCAGCTCCAAACCCCACAAAAGGTTTACTTTGCAATGCAAATATTTTTTTCATTTCACTCTCCTAAATATTAACGTTCACAGACATATACCAATAGCGAGCAGGATAGAACGCTAGCACACTACCGTTGTAACTAATAAATTCTTTTGATTCATCCAAGATATTATTAACTCCGAATTTAAATGCACCCTGATTTGTACCAAACCTATACTGAAATGCCATGTCAGAAATCCAAGCATTCTTTTTTGTTAATGAGCTACCTTGAAGTTCTCGTATCCGCTGATAAAAATAGGTTTGCGATAACAAGACTGAAGCCCTTGAGTCAGAAAACAAATGCAATTTAACGGGAGCTGTATATCTATCAATATATGCCAAAGAATTCGTGTTTGAATTACTCAGTCCAGCCAAATCTTTACTTTTCAATTGATCCCAATTCAAATCAACTGAAACCAAAAGCGAATCACTGGGGCTAAAAATCATATAGGCACTTGCAATATCTTCAAAAGTTTTTCTTTCTAGAAAACTTCTTTTTACATTTGTTGATATATCATCATACGCTATCAAATATGAATTCAATCTACGAAGATAGGAAAGACCTGATCTAATATTAGAAAGCGAAACAAAGTCGACAGCCACGCCAAAATTCTTTGCATCATTTCCAAATTCATCTTCGAAAAACTGAGGGAACCCCATAAAAAATGCTGGCTCAATAAATTGCTCCCCTGCAACCGCTCGCCGAAAGGTTCTATATGCAGCCGTTCTTATTTGAATATTTTGATCAAATTTAATGCCCAAACCGATCTTTGGTGACCATTGGGAAAAACTTTGGCTTGTTTCCACTTCCCCATTAGGCAATGGCAGCTCGCCTAACAAGTTCCCATTTGAATCTAATGCAATATAACTCTGTCTCACCAACAGTGCAGAATCCCACTGCATGCTGTCGTAAGCCAAACCAACCTCAAAATCAAACAAGCTACCGAGTTCTCTCATATAATAAAAGTAGCTATTTCTTTGATCTAGATCTTCAACCTCACTTTGGGCTGAATCAAATACATAGACAACAGGGGCTACAACATTTTCAAAATATGACTCTTCGGAGTTTTCTTGTTTAGAATTTGTTCCACCAACCCCAAAAATCAACTTCGATCGATCTTTAATCTGCAGAATTTGTAATTCAACCGTAGCATCTTTTGAGTGGTCAGACTCATCCACTGTAAAAATAAAGGGTGTCCTAAATTTATATTCTGCAGTGTTTTTCTTAGATATTGTGGCAATTAGGTCATATGAACCTATTTTCTGATAAACGCCAAACCTATATAGCTCCCGTTGCTCATCACTAGCATCAACTATAGAAATATCGTTAAAATATCTAGGAGCGAGATCACCAAATTCTCTGCTTAACTTTCGAGTCTCCATTTGGAAACTGGTTTCAGGTGATGGCGCCCATTGGATAAAACCCGAATACATATCCTGCTCCTGCCCAGAATTTTCTCTCCACCCATCTGTTTCAAAATGATATTGACCCAAGCTCACTGCAACCGGCCCTGCTAAAAACGATCCAACTAAATCATCCCCCCAAGTGTTATCACTTCCACCATAACCATTCACCGCACCGTAAACACCATCCTGCGTAAACAACGAATGATATTCATTAAATCCAGGATTCTGCGGCCCAGCGCCTTCCACAACAGAAATACCAGTCTCACTTAATTGCGGTTGCAACGGATAAGCCGACAACGGCTGCCACAATTGCGATTGCAACAACTCAGAAGCACGTGCAGTTTCATAACGACTATTTCCACGATAATAATCCGCTAACAGCCGATGTCCTTCAGCACTCGTAGGGTCATTCTTTAATGCATCCCAACCTGACAACAACACACCTTGATCATAACCCACTTCATCATAGGCCCTCGCTAAGGTTGCACTCCTGCTCGCCGCATCACTTTGCAATAAGGTTTCTGATCGATACAGCGCTCGCTCATTATTCAACTGGCGCGAAGCTTCCAATTCTTCAATGGCACCAATCGGATCATTGGCAAACAACTTTCGCACTCCTTCATAAAAATAAGGTGTGGGATCGTTAGGATCTAACTGTTTTGCCAGCTCCCATTGGGTTGCCGCCTCTTCATCGCGTTTTTCTTCAAAGTAGGCTCTGCCCAGATAACTGCGCACTACGCTACGGGCCGGATCTAAGCTGGTAGCGTATTCCAATTGTTTACGGCCTTGCGCCATCTCACCTTCTCGCAACAATGCCAACCCCAAACCCAAGTGGGCTTGTGGATTTTCTGAATCCTGTGCGATGGCTTGTCTAAATAGTTCTTTAGCATTTGAAATTTTGATGCGGAATAGCTGGATAAAGCCGGCTTGAGTAATAACGTAGGGATTGCTTGCATCTTGTTTTTGAGCGCGTTTAATGGCTTTGCTGGCCCGTTGGATATTACCCATAGCCAATTCCATTTCACTTACCCTGGCCCAGGCGATAGAATCATTTTCGCCGATCAAAGTGGCTTTACGGGCTGCATCCAATGCAGACGGCAAATCCAAATTAGCTTGATGTGCATAGGAAAGCGCTAATAG
>JBFKSL010000129.1:0-9775 GCA_041626995.1 Ketobacter sp.
CATAGAACTTTATCTGTAGCGCTCATTTCCATAGCAATTGCTTTTTCTGCATCGACCAAGGCTGAAGAAACGCTCACTTGGCATGGTTGCGGTATTACCAAAAACGCGTTTACCGTGGCATTGGCAAAAGCTTTTGAAGAGAAGTACCCCATTAAAGTGAGCATCCGTGGTGGCGGCGCCATGAAGGGAATTCGTGATGCCGCTTCAGGTAGCGCTGATATTGGCGGGACCTGCCGCCATACTATTAATACGCCCGAAGAAAAAAATGTGGAGTTAACCCATGTGGCATGGGACGCTTTGGTGGTAATTGTGCCTGCTTCAAACCCGGTTGATAACCTGACTTCCCGGCAGTTAAGAGATATTTTTGAAGGCAAGATTCGCAATTGGAAAGAACTGGGAGGTAACGATGTAGCCATTGAGCTTTATGCAAGGAGAGGAAAATTAAGTGGCGTAGGCTATATGTTTCGAGCGCTTTTTTTTGGTGATCCGAACATAGAATATAAGGTAGCAACAGAGTTGCCTCGTTCTTCTGGTTTAATTGAAATGTTAATTGGAAAGGGTGAAGGCACCATCGGTATTTCTGGTATTTCCAGTGCAAAAAAGCGGGATCAACTTAAAGTCCTATCATTAGATGGGGTGTCACCCAGTAAAGAGAATATCCAGTCAGGACGCTATCAATTGATCCGGCCATTATATTTTGCTACATCGAAGTCTTCACTAGGCCAACCAAATCCTTTTCTTCAGTTTGCCTTAAGCGATGAGGGACAGGCGATTATCTCACAGCAGGGCACAGTTAATCTTGAAGAAGGAAATAAATTGGTCGATATCTTTGTGGAGCGTTTTGGTGAAACATATCTATCACCTTCAATATTGGCCACTCGAAATTGAAGAGTTGAGTGCTCATGAGTATTAAGGCAAAACTGATACTTGCTTCCTTTTTGGTTTTCTTTCTGCTTGGCGCTACGTTCGCAATCTCGTGGTGGGGCGTTAAAAAAACACTAGAGCAAAAACATTATCATGAGCTCGTCACACAAGTTCATTTCAGCCTGGAGCATGTGCAAAAATCTGTTAGTGACGCGCTGTTATTGCAAGGGGTCTCTGTTACCATTCAGCAAGTAAATAAAAGCACGAAAGAGTTCCAGTCTGCTTTGAGGAAATTGCAGAAGGTGGAATTAGAAGAAAATATTGTCAGTCCTGAAATTCTAAAAATTGTTCCTGCCTCAGAAAAATACCTCAATATAATCGATGATTTGTTGTCCTTAGATATGGTTGCTTCTGACAATGAATATGCATTGTTTCTGCTGTTTGATTTGCGCGAGGTTTATGATCAATTGTTGCAAGAGCTTAATGCGATTTCAGAGCGGGTACGTTTTCAAGAAAAGAATATAACTGAGCAAACACAACGTTATATTCTCATGTCTGTGTCCATCTTGATGTTTGGGCTTATTGTACTGTTTTGGCATCTGTATCGTGCCGTAGTTCCCCCTGTGTCAGGATTGTCTAATGCATTAATCAACTTGGTAAAAACAGGTGATTTTTCGTTACAGGCAAAGTACTGGAATAACGATGAAGTTGGCAGGTCGGTGATAGCATTTAACCAAATGATGGCAGCGGTTAAATCGGCTATTGATGAAGTTAATCTGGTGATGCATAACTTGGGTAACGAGGATTTTAGTACAAGGGCGACTTCTGAAATGCAGGGGGATTTAGATCGTTTGAAACGGGGTGTAAACCGAATGGCCGATGCGCTTCAGGAAAAAGTGGTTGCTCATAAGGGGGCACTGCTTCAGGCACAAAATGCCAATCAAGTAAAATCTGAATTTTTGGCTAATATGAGTCATGAAATTCGTACACCTATGAACGGTGTTTTGGGCATGTTAAATCTTTTGGAAAAAACCAAAATGACAGATCAACAGGCCCAGTATGCAACAACGGCCATGTCCAGTGCTAAGTCTTTGCTTTCTTTAATCAACGATATTCTCGACTTTTCTAAGATAGAAGCGGGTCATTTGGCAATAGAATCCATCGATTTTAACTTGCGAAGATTACTTGACGATATTATTGCCACGTTCGCATTGGCTGCTTCAGAAAAAGGAGTTGAGTTAATAATGGACGTGCAGAACCTAGAAGTTGATTGCATTAAAGGAGATCCAACAAGAATCAGGCAAATTATCACTAACTTACTTTCCAATGCCATTAAATTTACGGAAGAAGGTGAGGTGGTCGTCAGATGTTCCACAACAGCGAAGCAAGATAAGAATGTGTGTTTTCATTGCAGTGTACAGGACACTGGTGTTGGTATTCCCCGCGAAAAGCTTGCCACTTTGTTTGAGTCATTTACGCAGGTTGATGCTTCTACCACTAGAAAATACGGTGGAACCGGCTTGGGGCTGGCCATTGTTAAAAAGTTATGCGCGCTAATGGGTGGCGATGTCGTTGTTTCACCCAATGTAGGCAAAGGCAGTCGGTTTGATTTTGATCTTAAATTGAAATGCGGAGTTGTATCGAAGCCAGAGCTACCTGCTTTAGATATTATAATGGGAAAACACATATTGATAGTGGATGATAATCAAACCAATCGTGAAGTACTTAAAGACGCGCTTTCTTGTTGGGGGGCCGAAGTTATCGAGGCAGGCTCTGCGCGGTCCGCAATGTCGTATTTGAATCAGGCTAAGCATAGGCCAGATGTTATGATTTTGGATATGCAGATGCCTGAAATGGACGGTGCTACTCTGGGAAAAACGTTAAGTGAAGATAGCCGATTTGAGAGTATCCCCAAAATTATGATGACATCCGTTTCACATCACAGGGAATCAACGTTTTTTGAAGAGCATGGTTTTTCCGCGTACTTCCCAAAGCCAGTCTCATTGATGGCGTTGTCTAAGGCATTGGCCATAGTGCTAGAACAAAGTGAGCATCAAGATAATTCTTTCTTAACTCCCAATAAGATAGAACAATATGAGCCCGCTCGAGTTGAAGGTAAGCGTATCCTGCTGGTTGAGGATAATGAAATTAACCAGGTTGTAGCGGAAGGTATCATCAGCGCCCTAGGCTATCAGCTTGATATAGCGGAAAATGGATTGGTTGCGTTATCCAAGATGAACGATCCGCAGGTTGATTACGACTTGGTGCTAATGGATTGTCAAATGCCCGAAATGGATGGATATGAAACCACAATTGAAATAAGAAACCGAGAATCCTTAGCGCATTGCCGCGATGTTCCAATCATCGCTATGACAGCAAATGCAATGAAAGGCGACAAAGAAAAATGCTTGGGCGTGGGGATGAACGATTATATTGCTAAGCCTATTGAGCCAGAGGAAGTGGAAGAGGTGCTGGGTCGCTGGTTACCGCATAATGATTCGGTTATTAACTAATTAGCTCCTGCATACATTATTTGTTCTATCCCGTGCTGTTTAAATAATAAACGAAACTAACCTCTCTCTAAGCCAAGCCTGTACACTATTAAGTTATATGCGAAGGCCATGGAGGGTGCATAATGTGTCGTTTACTCCTTTCACAAATAGCTAAGTGCTTGTTATTCATAATGGCGTCGATCGCTTTGGCGTGGGCGGAACCACCGGAATTTGTGCAAGGGGAAATCTTGCTGGAAGGCGCTCCTGACCAGCATCCGTCATATCAAATACGGCGCTATTACCCACTTTCGAATGTTAGCGCGATAAAAGTGCCCTTGGGGCAAGAGCAGCGTGTCGTAGCGCACCATAGGGGCAAGGGCAAAAAAGCCAGTCTGAACTTGGTTGCGCATAAGTTTTTTAGTTCACAAGATCCTATTTCATCATATCAGTGGCACTTTGATTCTATTCAATTACAGCAGGCGCACGGAATAAGCAAAGGCGATGGTGTTGTCGTGGCGGTGCTGGATACGGGGTTTAATCCTGGTGGCGATGATAGCGTTGTGTGTTCTGTAGTCGGTGCAGATATCATTAATAATGATTCAAATCCCCATGACGGAAATGGCCATGGCACACATGTCTCTGGCACAGTGGCTCAAGCCACCGATAATAATGTAGGAGTGGCGGGTGTTGCCCCCAACAGCTGTTTAATGGCTGTAAAGGTGTTGAATGACAGCGGCAGTGGCAGTTTTGCCGATATTGCTGATGGAATCCGTTGGGCTACCGATAACGGTGCCAAGGTGATTAATATGAGCCTGGGAATTGCCGCCAACTATCAAGTTACTAATGACTTCGTTATGGATTCAGCGTTGGAATATGCATACTCCAACGGTGTAACGGTGGTGGCGGCATCTGGTAACGATGGATTTCGTAAAAACGTAAGTTATCCTGCCATTTACCCAACGGTGATTTCTGTGGGCGCAACGGATCTGCGCAATCAAAAAACACGATATTCTAATTCGGGGGAAGGTCTGGATGTGATGGCTCCCGGCGGCAATATGTCAGCGGATCAAAATGGCGATGGTTATGCCGATGGGGTATTGCAGGAAACTTTTGATGCTGATGGTGTTTTTTCCTATTGGTTCTATCAAGGCACTTCCATGGCTTCACCCCATGTAGCAGGTGTAGCTGCACTATTAATTGCTAGCGGTACCGCAACTTCTCCAGATGACATTCGTGCGGCATTGCAAAGCACAGCATTGGATTTAGGTGAGTCTGGTTACGATTCTAAAAATGGTTATGGCTTGATTCAGGCCTATAGCGCACTTCAATGGCAACCCGGCTTGCCTCCAACAGATCCCCCTGTAGCCTGTACTGATGCAGATGGTGATGGAGTATGTTTGGAAGACGGTGATTGTGATGATGGCAATGCTGATGTGTATCCTGGCTTTAATGAGAAAGGCCGGCGCCGTAATGATGGGTTAGATAATGATTGTGATGGCGTTATAGACCCGAATTTTTAAAACCCTTAAAGCATCAGTAGGTTTTGAATACAGCTGAGCTTGCTTGCAGGGTTTTAATTGATTGGCATTTTCTCTACTGAGCTTGCTTCAAATTATTGTTTGTCGAAAGTAGTTATACATAAAGTAACCGAGAACACGGCCTAATTAATTAAAGCGCTTCTGTAGCATAACGAGAAATATAATTTTAGACCTGTCTGTCTTCAGGAAGATTATCTGCTCACCAAAGAAGCGCAATAGACTGTAAATTGTTCACATAATTTCTGAAGATTCCTTCCTGCCTGGGGTGTGAGTAATCTAACTCCTGTTGTTGTATTGCATTACAGTTTATCTGATCCTTCACCTATAACATTACCAATTCCATTTGTCTTCTGGGCAAGGTGCGTAGTATTGCCAAGAGGGAAAATTCGCTCGTAAAGGTAAAAAGTAATGTTAAAAGGAAATGATATTGATTGTAAGGTAGGTCGTGCGCTTGCGATATTAGTCACTCTGCTTACAACTCTAATTGTGAATAGTGTTGCCCAGGCCGCTATCGTAAAGGATGAAAAACACTTGGGATGGTATTCCCATCGTGATTTAACCAGTGCTCAGTTTTCAAACCTGTTTTCTAAATACAGTCGACAAAAACTGATGATGATTGATGTGGATGCTTACCCTGTAGATGGTAAGCTGCGATATTCTATGGTGTGGCGAGAAAATACAGATGGCCGGGGCTGGTATGAGTATCGTGATATGTCCAGCGCAGAATATCACAATAAGTGGTTGGAAATGCGTGATAAAGGTTATCGGCCTTTGGATGTTGAAAACTATTACCTAGATGGTCGTAGTTTTTGGGCTGGCATTTGGGTTGAGAATGTAGAAGGCTGGGGTTGGCTTTCCAAGCGAGGCCTTACCAGCGCGGGTCATGCTCAATTGTTTGATGATATGTCAAAACGCGGTTATCGCATCATTGATATTGAAGTCAATAACACGGCAAAAGGTCTGCGATATTCCAGTATATGGTATGAAAATGTGGATGGCCGGCCTTGGATTCAGCTTCGTGATATGACACGACAAGAATATCAAGACAATGTCGATAATTACCAACCAGATGGTTTTATGGTGGTGGATTACGAATCGTATCAAGTAGGAAATAAACAGCTTTACGCAGCTATTTGGGAGCAGAAGCCCGGTTTTGCATGGCAGGTTCGTACTGATCGTGTGGAGCAGCAGTACACTAACTTATGGCACCAATATGCTGATGAGGGCTATCGTTTAATTGATTTTGAACGATATGATACGCCGGAAGGGCCAATGTATGGTGGCATTTGGGCGGAAAACGCGGATCGCTATCAATATTCTAGAAAAGGGCAGTTAGATAACGCCATTCAACAATATCTAGCCACAAATAATTTGCCAGGTATTTCGGTTGTGATTATTGATAATGGCGATATTCTATATCGTCGAGGTTTTGGTTTTGCCGATGTAAACGATAATGTAACTGCTCATTCTAAAACTGTATATATGGCCGCATCAGTGTCGAAACTGTATGGCGGTACTTTAGCGGCGAAACTGGAAGATGAAAGTCAGCTTAATGATGGCACTGTATTCAGTCTTGACTTAACGCAGCCTACTTCAAATTATATTGCTGGCCTGCCAGCCTTGCATACCCATAATGTCGATCAGCTTTTGTCTCATTTAAGTTGTGTGGGGCATTACTCTGAAATGGCCAATCAAACCACGCATTACAATAATGCGACGGATGCGGCGCAAAGTATTTGGAACACCCCATTGTTAGCAGGTTGTACGCCAGGAAATAACTGGAATTACTCCACTCATGCTTTCACATTGGTGGGTGCCGTTTTAGAAGGTGCAACAGGTGCCACATTAAACGAGCTGTTAGAGAACGAACTGTTTGAACCTTATGGATTAAGCAGCACGCGGGTAATGTATGAAAGTAACAATCTTCCTGCAAACCGCTTACGTGCCACACCCTACGGCTTGCAGGATAGTGTCAATACCAATGTGATTCCGTTCGGTGATCCTCCCAATGCGATTACCAACCCTAATGTAGAAAGCAGCTATGCAAACAATAGCTGGAAAGTGTTGGGCGGTGGTATTGAAACCAATACATATGATTTGGCTCGCTTTGGCTGGAAAGTACTGAATGCCGAAATTTTATCTGCCAATGCCCGCGATAATCGTCTATGGACTCGTGTTAATCCAGGTTTCACTCATGGATTATCCTGGTCAATTACCGGTGATAACAGTGGCCGTAATGTGGCGGAATGGAATGGCACCTGGACCGGGTCGCGAACCTTTCTGAGAGATTATCAGGATGATGATTTAGTAATAGCGGTAATGTCCAATCGAACGACTCATCGCTCTGATCTAGGAGCAGATGTGACTAACCTCACTAACACATTAGGCAATATCGTTTTGGCGCCATAAGCCAATAGAGGAGCCTGTTTCTGATTGGCTGTGTGCTAAGCTTTTCTGCGTGGTGTGTGAGCGCCATGCAGTTGCAGTAAAAATAACAAAAAAGCACTCAACCGCATAAGGAAATGCATTCATGAAACAGGCTCTGTCCCTGCTGATCTGTGTTGTGATTGGCTCCACCAGTTTGGCTGAAGAATACACCGCAACCCGTTATCCTCTTGTTCTTGTTCATACCTTTATGGGTTTTGATGATATTGGCACTATCGAATATTGGTATGGTATTCCTTTGGCGCTACAACAGGATGGCGCGCAGGTTTTTACCACGCGGGTTTCAGCCGTTAATTCCTCCGAATTGCGTGGTGAGCAATTGTTGAAACAAGTTGAAGAGGTGTTGGCTATCACCGGAGCGGAAAAAGTGAATTTGATCGCCCACAGTTTGGGTGGCCAAACCGCCCGCTATGTTGCTGCCGTTGCACCAGAAATGGTGGCCTCTGTTACCAGCATTGGCAGCCCGGTAATGGGTACTCCAGCTGGAGACTTCGTGAGTCAGTCGCTGGATATCTCATATCTGGGGCCTTTGGTTAAAAACATTCTGCAAGGCTTGGCGTTGGCCGTGGATTGGGCCGATGGCGGAGAACGGCTACCGCAAGATGCGATGGCAGGTATTGATACGCTTACCACTGTTGGCAATATGATGTTTAATGAAAAATATCCCGATGGCGTTCCTACCAGTCATTGCGGCGAAGGCGATTATCAAAAAAATGGCATTCATTATTTTTCCTGGGCGGGAAGCTACGAGCGCATAACGAATTTTTTTGATCCCTCTTCTTATGCCCTGGCCCTAACTAAAATCTTTTTCAACGAACCCAGTAATGGATTGATTGGCCGTTGCAGCTCGCATTTCGGGCAGGTTATTCGTGATGATTACGCTATGGATCATTTAGATGAAGTGAATCAGTTATTCGGCTTGACTCACCCTTATTCCGCCAATCCTAAATCACTGTACCGGCAGCACGCCAATCGCTTGCGTAACCTTGGTTTGTAATTGTAAATGGAGCACACAGTGATCTTGAATCTATTGCTGATCGTCGGCAAAAACATAAAGGCTATTCGGCAGTTGCCTGGGCGTAGGAGTGGCAGAAGTGTTCTACGAAGCTTGAACGTCTTGAGTTTTGTTTAATAGAGTTATTATGATTATTTGGCGGTAACGCCAATGAGTAGAGTAGAACTAAGCTTTTATAAGAGGATTTGCATATGGTGATTTTTTACCAATAAAAACAAAAAGTTAATATTGGTGCCCAGGAGAGGACTTGAACCTCCACGACCGTAAGGCCACTAGCACCTGAAGCTAGCGTGTCTACCAATTTCACCACCTGGGCAGAGGGCCGAGAATTTACTGGTTTGATCACTATCTGTCAATGGGATTTTTCCGTATCATAGGGCGTAATGAATCCGCACACGAATTATAAGGAAAGTGCATGTCCAAGTGGTCCTGGTCGGACGATCCCAACCGAGACAAAGAAGCCGAAAAGTACGAAAACCCTGTTCCCAGCCGCGATTATCTCCTCGAATTGCTCAATAACCGGGGCAAGCCCCTGTCCCACCGCCAAATATGCGCTGAACTAGATTTGTTTGATGATGATGCCGTAGAAGGCGTACGCCGTCGTTTGCGTGCTATGGAGCGGGATGGGCAGCTTTTGGTGAATCGCCGTGGAGCCTATGGCGTTGCGGACAAGATGGACCTGATTCGTGGCACCATTATCGGTCATCGTGATGGTTTTGGCTTTTTAAAACCGGAAGATGGAGGTGATGACCTCTATCTCAGCGCCCGCCAAATGCGTTGTGGCTTCGATGGTGATAAAGTTTTGGCGCGTTCCAGTGGTGTGGATCATCGTGGCCGTAGGGAAGCCGCTATAGTCGAAGTGCTGGAACATAGTACTCGGCAGCTAGTGGGGCGTTACTTTCGTGAAAGTAATATCGGCTTCGTAACGCCTGAGAACCGTCGTATTAGTCAGGATATTCTCATACCTCCTGATAGCCCAGGCTTAACCGCAAAGAATGGGCAATTCGTGTTGGTGGAAATTACCCAGCAGCCTACCTATCGTAGTCAGCCACAAGGTCAAATTGTTGAAATTATCGGTGACCACATGGCGCCGGGTATGGAAATTGATGTGGCCATTCGCAACTACGATATTCCTCATCAGTGGCCTGAGGATGTTGTTGCTGCCGCAGAAAAGTTTGGCGCAGGCCTGGAAGAGAGCGATTATCAACATCGCTTCGATTTGCGTAAAACGCCTTTTGTCACCATTGATGGCGAAGATGCGAAAGATTTTGATGATGCCGTGTTTTGCGAACCCAAACGCAGTGGCGGCTGGCGCTTGCTAGTAGCCATCGCTGATGTGTCACATTACGTTCATCCCGGTGACCCATTGGATGTGGAAGCCCGTAAGCGGGGTAACTCCGTTTACTTCCCCGAGCACGTAG
>JBFKSL010000130.1:0-9756 GCA_041626995.1 Ketobacter sp.
ACCGACGACGACAATGACGGTGTTCTAGACGATGAAGACGATTTCCCACTGGATGATTC
This sequence comes from Ketobacter sp., assembly GCA_041626995.1. Classification (GTDB taxonomy): domain Bacteria; phylum Pseudomonadota; class Gammaproteobacteria; order Pseudomonadales; family Ketobacteraceae; genus Ketobacter. Next base: position 60 of record JBFKSL010000130.1, read on the forward strand.
CCGTTCCGATATTTCGGATCAGGATGGCGATGGCTGGCCTGCCGGTGAAGACCCCAATGACAGCGATAACACCAACCCTGGTACCACTTGGGTAGATACTGACGGCGATGGCATTGGTGATACCAATGATGATGATATCGATGGTGACGGTGCACCCAATAGCTCCGATGCGTTTCCCACTAATCCAGCGGAACAAAGCGATGCGGACGACGATGGCTTTGGTGACAAATCCGATGATGATATCGATGGCGACGGACGCCCCAATCACACCAATGGCGATGGCGTTGCTAATACCGAAGAATTTGCTGCCACTACCGACCGTGACCGTTTCCCCTTCAACAGCGGTGAATGGGCTGATACTGATCGCGATGGCATTGGTAACAACACCGATACCGATGACGATAACGATGGCTTAACCGATGATGAAGAGTCCGCTGCTGGAACCGACCCACGGGATAACGACAGCGATAACGATGGCGCATTGGATGGCGTGGATGCTTTCCCATTAAACCCATACGCTTCGTTCGATTCCGATGGTGATGGTCTGCCAGCGCGTCCTGCCAATATTGCGGCAGATGATCCTGCCATTGCCGGTTTGAACTTCGACAACTGTCCTGCCACCTCCAACCCAGAGCAGATCGACACCGATGAAGATGGCATCGGCAACAAGTGTGACCGCGACGACGACAACGATGGCGTATTGGATGCCGACGATGACCTGCCATTAAACCCCAATGAGTCCGTGGACACTGACGGCGACGGTGTTGGCAATAACGAAGACACCGACGACGACAACGATGGCACCATCGACGAACACGATGATTTCCCATTAGACCCAACCCAAAATACCGACACCGATGGTGATGGTATAGGCAATGCTACCGACGACGATGACGACGGCGATGGCGTATTGGATGTGGACGACGACTTCCCACTGGATGCCACCCGTAGCACATTGTCTGATGCCGATGGTGATGGCTGGCCAGCGGATGAAGATCCCGATGACAGTGACAACCAAAACCCCGGCGGCACCTGGACTGACCTGGACGGCGATGGCATCGGTGACACCGTAGACGACGACATTGATGGCGACGGTGTACCTAACGATGCCGACGACCTGCCTAACGACCCTAGCGATTCAGTAGATACCGATGGCGACGGAGAAGGTGACAGCACGGATATCGATATCGATGGCGATGGCAGCAATAACGACGTGGATGCCTTCCCCTATAACCCAGGAGAGACCATCGATACCGACCAAGACGGCATTGGCGACAATGCTGACCCCGATGACGATAACGACGGAATCCCCGACGCCGAAGACAGCAATTCCACCAACCCGGATGTGGATGCCGATGGCGTTTACGATGGTGTGGATAACTGCCCTGCCGTTGCCAACAGCAACCAAAGCGACCTGGACCAAGATGGCGCAGGAGACGTATGTGATAACGATGGCGACAATGATGGCCATGACGACAATGCCGACAACTGCCCAACCATTGCCAACGCAGACCAACTGGATACCGACAGCGATGGTTTAGGCAACGTGTGCGATGGTGACGACGATGGCGATGGCGTTAACGATGGCGACGATGAGTTCCCATTAGACGGTAGCGAAACCACCGACCTGGATGGAGACGGCATTGGTGATAACGCCGATACCGATGACGATAACGACGGCGTGCCCGATGCGGAAGACAACTGCCCAACCAATGCTAACGCTCAGCAGCTCGATCCCGACGGTGACGGCCAAGGCAACGTGTGTGATGTGGATGACGACGGTGACGGTGTGAACGATGTGGACGACGTGTTCCCGCTGGATGCCAGCGAAAGTGCTGACACCGATCAGGACACCGTGGGTGACAACGGCGATAACTGCCCAGCCATTGCTAACCCCAATCAATTGGATACCGATGGGGATGGCGCAGGCAACGTGTGCGACGATGACGACGACGGAGACACCATTTCAGACACCGACGAAGTCACCAATGGCACCAACCCATTACTAGCGGACACCGATGAAGACGGTACCGACGACAATCTGGATAACTGCCCAGTGGATGCCAACCAGGATCAACTGGATACCGATCAAGATGGCAGCGGTAATGTCTGTGACGACGACGATGACGGCGATGGCCTAAGCGATGCCGAAGAAGCGGCACTGGGCACCAACCCATTGCTGGTGGATAGCGACAGCGATACCGTTAACGACAATACCGACAACTGCCCAGTGGATGCGAATCAGGATCAATTGGATTCCGACCAGGACGGTGCCGGTGATGTGTGTGACGCTGACCGCGATGGTGACGGTGTGGATAACACCGCAGATAACTGCCCCGATGTATCCAACCCCAACCAAGAAGACGCCGATGGCGATGGAACCGGTGATGCATGTGAAGTGCCTCCCGCCGATATCGCTGGCTTCTGGTTAGCTTCCATAACCGTAGCCACTGAAAATGAAAGCGGCACTCTGCCCGGTGGTGGCAGTATTGCTGAAATCTGTGACATCAATGTGGGTGAACAGGGTGGAGCGGTAGCGCGTATCATGCAAAACCCACTCAACATGGCGCAAATTGAATTCAAGTTTGGCGACCATGATGATGGCTCAGTGTCGGGTACCCTGGATGGCGACGGTAACGTGCAGTTCATCGAACCAGAAGACGGCTGGAACGAATACGACTACAGCACAGGTCAACCACAATTCCTCTACAGCGTAGGCGAAAGCTTCACCTTTAACGGTGTGCTCGACAGTACTGAAACGCCCACCGCCATTAACGCCACTACGGTAACCGAGACCATCACCGTATACAGCGGCGAAGACCAAACCGGCACCGCAACAGCCACCTGTACCTACACATACAGCGGCGGCTTCAGCGTAATGCCCATGGTAGTGGATGCGGGTACATTCCTGGCGGCAGCAGGGACCGATCAAGGTTTGGGTTTCACCCATAGTGAGCGTTGGTACTTTGAGCCCACTGGCGTGGACATCTACGACTTTGGTTACAGCAGCATTACCGATAGCACCAGTTCAGACTACGGTTGGAATGGTGCCAGCTGGGATGTGTTGAGTGACACCGCCTGGATGCTCACCAGCGCCGGTTGGGAAGAAATGCCAACCATTCCAAGCGTCAGCAGTACCGCAGCAGAAGTGGCCGTACTTACTCGTGCAGCCACCAATGTGGGAAGCCAGTGGAATGTGGTGGCCTATGCGTCGGCCGTAACCGGTTTACCACAGGAAGAGTTTGCCGCAGAAGATTGGTATGAAGGCATGCCTGATCCAAGCGCAAACTTTGCTTCCGCTGATGCCAAAGCCATCGGCTTAATGGCCACCGCGCAAATAGAAGAGTACGAATTCCGTTGCGATATGGGTGGCCCGGCAGACGGCGTGCTGACCTGCAATAACTGGATTTGGAACACGTTCCCAAGTACCGGTAACCCAGAAGATACGCAACCGAGCGATTTGGCCACCGCATTGTCGGATGTCATCCACAGTGCGGCACCCAGTAATGTGGTCGGTGGTATCTTCGTGGCGGAAGGGTTTGAAGGCACTCATATCTTTGCCTGGCTCACCGGCACCGATACCAGTGGTGCATCCGGTACCAGCGGCAGCGTGGCGTTCTATACCGACTCCAACGGTGGCGCAGTACAAGAGATCCCAGGTGTCACTTCCACTTGGAGCATCAGCAGCCCAACCAATGCCGGTACGCCAGTATTAACCTTCGCCATACCAGAGAACTTGGATGCAGAAGAAATCTACTTCGAACCAGGCAGCCAAGTGGCACTGGCGGCATTGAACCTGTCTGATGCCAGCCCCTATGTTCGCTATGGTGCGTACACACCTTCGGGAACCGAACACCACTTTGTGGGCGTGAACGGTGTGGCCTTAGGCGAGTTGCTGGCAGGCTTTAGCTACAGCAAACCCGACAGCGATAGCGACGGCGTAGTGGATGACGAAGACAACTGCCCGACCACCGCTAACGCAGACCAAATCGATGACAATATGAACGGCATTGGTGACGCCTGTGAAGGCAGCGATACAGACGGTGATGGCTGGAGCGACGACGTGGACAACTGCCCAGCGGTGTCCAATGGTGATCAAGCCGACTTCGATAATGATGGTATCGGTGATGCGTGCGACGACGATATCGACAACGATGGTCTTACCAACGATGTGGATAACTGCGACTTCGAGTACGATCCAACCAACACCTGTGCAGGCAGCAGTATTCCAACCGATACTGACAGCGACGGTGTGCCCGATTCCGAAGACGACTTCCCTAACGACGCCACCGAGCAACACGATGCCGATGCAGATGGCGTGGGTGATAACAGTGATGTTTGCCCTTACATCAGCAACCCCGGTCAAAGTGCGGCAGACTGTGCCGATCCAGGTGTGGACATGCAAGGCCCCTACCTGATTGAGTGGACGGCTAGCGGACAAGAGTATGATGACACTACTCAAAGCTGCGTAACCTTAACCGATACCAGCGGTATGGAAATGGTGTACATCGAACAAATCGGCAACCAAGTGCTGATGCGTGGTGAAGACCAAGAAGGCAGCTGGGAAGACTTCGGCAGCGTGGATGGAAGTGGCAACTTTACCATTTCCAGTCCGGATGGCGGCTTCAGCATCACCGGCACCTTCGCTGCTGGCACCAGCTTTGGCGCCACCTTTACCGACTCCGATAACGGTTGTAACTCCAGTGGCAATGCCACCTTTACCCCTGGTACAGCCATTATTGAACAAAGCGTAGGTGATGTTGGCTTAGCCTGGTTTGACAGCGAAGATCAAGAAACGCCAATGGGCACCGTAGAATGGTTCTTCGAATATGGCGTTATTGATTCCGCAGGCCCAGAGCAATTCTTCGAGTTTGATCAAAGCGGCGGTACCTGGGTAGAGATCACCGCAAATGACCAAGATGGCTATGTCACTGCCAACGGTGTTCAGTTCCTGTTGGATCGCTACACCATTGCGGGCTACGTGGGAACGCCCAACACGGGTGACACCGCCATCATTCGTGCTTATGAAACCGACGGTACCACTGTGTCCACACTTGTGGAGGCTCACATTGATCTATTGGAATTCAATGTGGAAGGCTTGCCTATGCTGAAGTTCCTACCGCCAGGATACGATCAAGGCATACTGGAAACAGAAACCTTCGGTACCGGTGCGCGCGCCTACTTCGCAACATTGGAAGAGCAAACCTCCGTGTACGAGTTCTGGTGTGACGATGATTGGAACAACTATGTGGCCACAAACTATAACTGCGCCAATATTGTTGCCAAAGATTATCAGGATCTCGATATGGATGGTCAGGATGATCCCGTGGCTGCCACCAGCTTGAACGAAGTGGTATCTACCTCCGCCGAGTTCGATAACGGTACGGCACAAAACCTGGCTCAATGGGTAGGTCGAGGCTACGACATTGGTGGCGAGTTTGAAGTACAAGCCTATCTGATCAGTGACGACGGCAATGCCAACGGTACAACGCCAACCGTGCAGTTTGTGAAGTTCTACTACAGCTCAACAGATTGGTGGAATGATAAGATTGTCATCAACCAGGGCAGCTTCACCAACACCAGCGTGGGTGGCACCAATCTGATCGAATGGAATGTGCCCGACTTGGTAGCCAAACTGGTTGAGCGTGATCACGACGAAGGTCAGCCCTTCATATTTGAAGAATCCACCTTGGATAGCACGCCCCTGGTACGCCGCGGTGAGCGCCGCATGATGGGCACGATTGAACACTTTATGCTGTTCAACACAACGGCTCAAAGTGAAGTGGTGGCAGCCTTCTCTTCGGAACCACCCGTGGTGCCCGGTGCCGACACCGACAGTGATGGTATTCCAGATGACCAAGATGCCTTCCATACCGATGCAGCAGAGCAATACGACACCGACGGTGATGGCGTGGGTAACAACAGCGACCCCTGCCCCTACATCGCGGACGTAACAACCTGTGTTGACCCCGGCCAAAACATGGAGGGAGCCTACGTCATTAATTGGACCTCAACAGGCCAAGAGTATGACGAAATCACCCAAAGCTGTGTGGCGGTAACGGAAACCGCAGGCACCGAACTGATGATGATCGAACAGATCGGTAACCAGGTAATCATGCGCGGCGAAGATGAGGGCGGCAGCTGGGAAGACTTCGGTACCATTGATGCCAACGGCGACTTCACTGTCTCCAGCCCCGATGGCGGCTTCACCCTAACCGGCACCTACAGCGCTGGCACCTTCACCGGCACCTACACAGAAAGTGAACAAGGTTGTAACAGCAGCGGTAGTGTGAGTGGTGATATGGGGGCTGAGGTTACCGAACAGACCGTGGGTGATAGTGGTATTGTTTGGTTTGAAGCCGATAGCTGGTGGAACGAATCCACACAAATGGAAGAGCAATTCTTCGAATACGGTGTGATTGCAACCAGTACCCCTGAAAACTTCTTTGAATACAATTCAGGAACCAACACCTGGGATCAGCTCACCGATTTTGGCGAAATGAACTTCCTAAGTGCAGGCGCTATTGCAACGGTGCTGGATCGATTTACCATCAGTGGTTATGTCGGAACGCCCAATGTAGGCGATACTGCGATTGTCAGTCCGCTGGAAACCGATGGCACAACCGTATCCAGTATCACCGCGTTGCATATCGACCTTAAGGAAATCAATGTAGAAGGGGAAAGCATGCTGCCCTTCCTACAGCCTGATTTTGAATTAGGAATTGATCCAGCAACCACATTTGGTACAGGTGCCCGCGCTTATATCGCAACCCTCACTGAGCAAACCGATGCGTATCAGTTCCACTGTGAAGATGACTGGAACGATTACATCACAACAACCTACGATTGCGCTAACGTAGTTGCCACGGATTACCAAGATCTTGATGGCGGCTTGGGCAACCTTGATCCGGTAGCGGCAACTTCGTTAAACGACGTTGTGCACTCTGCTGCGGATTTTGTCACCGGCAATGGCATCAACGCTGGATTGTGGGTGGGTGATGGCTCGGATTCCGGCGGCGAATATCAAGTACAAGCTTACCTGGTAACAGACGATGGCAATGCAAATGGCACCACACCCACAGTGAAATTTGCCAAGCACTACAATAGTGCCACTGATTATTGGGGTGAAAAGGTTGTATTTGCTGAAGTGAGCTTCACCTACACCACCGTGGAAACCTACACCGTAGTGGAATGGAATGTGCCAGAATTGGTAGTGAAAATTTCCAATCGTGATGAAGAGGATAGTGCGCCTTTCCTATTCGAAGAATCAGAAATCGAACAAACCAATCCAATGACATTAGTGCGCCATGGCCATCGCGTTATGGCAGGAACAGGGTTCACTGAAATTCTGTTTAACACTACTGCTCAAGGAGAGATTGAAGCTGCCTTCAGTTTGGCACCCTAGATAATAGCGAGGAGAGAAAAGAAGCCCGGCTTATGTCGGGCTTCTTTTTGTTTGTCTATTAAGTATTTTTTTCTTCGATAAAAGTCGGCAAGCCATCAATACTGTATTGGTTTTTATCAAGCCAGTACTGTTTAACAGCGTCTTTACCTCGCTTCTCTGCCCAATCATTTAACAGGCTTCGATCACCGGTATGTTCAAAAGTGGGAGCGGCCATGCCGCAAGAGGTTTGCACTAAGTCCACCGTTAATTCAAAGATCTGGCGTGCTCCGGGGGTGTCAGGAAATAATGAGTATAATTCAGACCAATCATGATCGTTATGGTGAATGGCTCTAGCCTTACCATAAAGCCGTAAAATTAAAGGGTCACCCTCAAAAGACACAAACATCAACGTCATGCGTGGTGAGTCGTTAATATGTGCAGCCGTTTCATTGCCACTGCCCGTAACATTAAGCCAATACACTAAGTTTTTATCTCTTACCCGAAGAGAATCCAAACCTTTAGGAGAGATGTTTACTCTTCCATCCTTAGCGGCTGTACCCACAAAGAAAATATGTTGTGATTCCATAAATTCTTTAAGTTTAGGTGAAATCTCATTGAATTGTTTTGCCAAAAGTCGTCTTCCTATGGTGTGGTACTGACAAACAAATTATTGTTTTTTGAACGAAAAGATCGGGAAAGTTTAAGTATCTTATAATATGCGTGCAGTTGTAAAATACTAAAGATTAGAAACGGCTAGGTTTCAACCAAAACTTTGGTTTCGTTGCCTGGCAAAATTACCTCAACCCGATTCCGCCCATTTTCCTTGGCCAGATACAACGCTTCATCGGATAATCGCAACAAATCTTCTGGATCGCCATGACAACGGGGCACCTCACAAGAAACCCCAATGCTCAAAGTAACATTGGTGCTTTGCCCACCATATTCCACCACAGTATTAGCTAAGGTTTTGCGAATCTTTTCCGCAACTACCAGCGCGCCTTCGCAATCAGTGTTGGGCAATACAATAATAAACTCTTCGCCCCCGTAACGAATCGCAATATCAGGAGGGCGACGAATACCCTGTTTAAAAATTTTACCGGCTTGCTGTAATACTGCATCACCAAATTGATGGCCAAAGGTGTCATTAAGTTGTTTAAAGTGATCAATATCAAGCATTAAAATTGAAAAATATTTTTGATCGCGAGCGGCGCGTTTATATTCGTTTTCGAGATTTTCATTAAGATAACGTCGGTTGCGTAAACCGGTTAATTCATCGGTGGTGTTAAGTAGGCTTAAGCGTGCATTGGCTTGTTCCAATTCTGCAGTGCGTTCCTGCACCTGCATGTCCAGATCTTCGTTCAATCGAATTTGCACACTGAGCAATTCTTCTTGGGCGCGAGCTGATTCCTCTTGCGCTTGCAGCTTTTCTTGCTGCATATAATTAATTTGATCAGAAAGTGCAAAAGATAGCGCCAAAATATGAATGGCAAAACCCAACTCCGCTGCGTGGGCAGTAAAGCCAGACATGGGAATAGCGCCAAATACAGCAAATATCAAAATGATGCTGCCAGCTAAAAACACAAACCAGCCCACAAGAAATAATGTGGAGTGTTTGACACCCAGAAACCAGAACTCAATGCCAATGACATATTCAAAAAGAAAGGCCAGCAATAGAATCCATAGAGCAATATTCAAAGCGTATTTAGGTGGAATGAAAAACACTGAAAATGCGGATATGGCGGCAATGACGGCAACATACGTTAGCCAACGATGTAATAAAGGAGAGAACTCTTTTGTGTTCAGCAATCGCTGTGTAAATAGCGTAGTAAAAAAAGCCAACATATTATCGGTGAATGGCCTTAGATAATAATTGATCTCAGGTAAATCCCACCAAAAAAATTGATAACCGAGGCCGCTTACATACATACGATGGATTAAGCCACCCAATAAAACACCAGAATAGTAAAGATAAACGATGCTTTTAACACGCCACCCCATCAATGCGTTGTAGGCAATCATGATTAACGTCATTCCGAAAATGCTGCCATAAAACATGGTGGTGTTGGTGTGATTCTTAGTTAATTGATTTGGCGTTAAAACAGATACAGGGAAGTGCATACTATTGCTGGTGTTTACCCTAATCCAAAATTCATGGTTGTCACCGGGGTGTATTGAAATGGGAAAAACAAAACTGGGGCTGTTAAATTTTCGTTCTTTGTAAGGAACTGAAGAACCCAACTTAATGCTTTCTATTAAATTGCCATTAGTAAAATGATGCACATCCAATTCATCAAGAATGGGGTCACCAATTTC